>CAXBKC010000085.1:0-11087 GCA_963975615.1 uncultured Oleiphilus sp. | reverse complement strand
TATATTGACCCTAAATTTAGAAAAAACACTCAACAGCCTTACTCTTGAGATGGTTCATTCTTTGACAGTCAGTTTAAAAAAGTGGGCTAACGATGACTCAGTCAAAGCCGTTATTTTAAGAGGCGCTGGAGATAGAGCATTTTGTGCAGGCGGTGATGTTCAGGCACTGTACCAATCCGCTATAAATCCTGTTGATGGTATTTGTGTTGAAGCTGAAGAGTTTTTCTTTCATGAGTATCAGCTAAATTATCTAATACACACTTATGACAAACCTATCATTTGCTTAGGTAATGGCATTGTCATGGGCGGCGGCTTAGGCCTAATGGCTGGCGCCAGCCATCGTGTGGTTACAGAAACCACTAGAATTGCAATGCCGGAGATTTCTATTGGCATATTCCCCGATGTTGGTGCGACCAGTTTTCTTAATCAATTACCTTATAATCTCGGCTATTTTTTTGCATTAACTGGCGCGCCAATGAATGCAAACGACGCCCTATTCTGCCAACTGGCAGATTATGCTATTCTGTGGAAAGATTATGATCAACTGCTAGAGAGTATAAAATCTATTAGTTGGGCTACGGAAACAGAAACCAATCATGGACTAATTCGTGCTTACCCGACGGTAATATTAAGCATAACCTTGCCACGCTCGAAGAAACCTGTCGGCATAATTCCTTATCTAGAATGATTGAGGCAATTGAACATTTCGATAGTGATAATGTGTGGTTAAGTAAAGCCAAGAATACCTTAAATCAGGGTTCAGCCCTCTCTGCCCTGGTTATTTATGAACAATTAAAACGCCACATGTATGCAGATCTACAGTCGGTATTCATAAGTGAATATACACTCATGTGCAATTTGGTCCAACAACCAGATTTTGTTGAAGGCGTTAGAGCTCTTTTAATCGATAAAGACAAAAACCCACAATGGCACTATAAGGATGCAACGCATATTTCTTCCACACTGCTTGAATCTCTTTTTACCGCTCGCTGGGAACAACATCCATTAGAAATGGCCTTAACGAATAGCACAAGCTCACCTAAACAATAAAAACAAGGAATAACGATGAACACAATCGCATTTATCGGCTTAGGCAATATGGGTCTACCTATGGCCCTAAATTTAATAAAATCTGGGCACCAAGTACGCGTCTTTGACTTATCAGACGCAGCGCTAGATAAAGCCGTTGAACATGGTGCGATAGCTTGTAATAGTGCGATTGATGCTTGTGATAATGCAGAAGTACTTATCACCATGCTGCCAGCAGGTAAACATGTACGGGAACTTGTTCTCGGTGAAAATGGTCTTATATCGCATTTCCAAAGTAATCTATTATTCATGGATTGTTCGACAATCGATGCCGAAACAGCACGTGACCTTCATAAAGCTTGTGAAGAGCATGACACATTAATGCTCGATGCACCTGTATCTGGCGGTGTCACCGCTGCCCAGGCAGGTACACTTACTTTTATGTGTGGCGGAAGTGAGTCAGCTTTTCAGCTTGGTAAAGAAATTTTAAAAGATATGGGGCAAAATATATTTCATGCCGGACCAAGTGGCTCAGGCCAAGTAGCTAAAATGTGCAATAACATGCTCTTGGCTATTCACATGATTGGCACAGCTGAAGCGCTAAAATTAGGCGAGAAAAATGGTTTAGATGCCAGCGTTTTATCTGAAATCATGTTATCCAGCTCGGGCAAAAATTGGAGTTTAGAAAAATATAATCCCTTTCCTGGCGTCATGGCTACGAGTCCTGCATCTAAAGGTTATGAGCCCGGTTTTATGGTTGATCTTATGGTGAAGGATTTGGGCCTTGCCATGGGTAATGCTGAAAATACCGAAGCACAAACACCTTTAGGAAAGCTAGCTCACCAACTGTTTTCACAAAAACAGCAACAAGGTGATGGCCAGCGTGATTTTTCTAGCATTATTGAGTTACTATCCTAGTTATAATATTTACTTGATGCCTCAATAAAGTCTGAATAGTGACAGTCATTAGAGTGGCATTCGGCAAACTAAGTTTATAAGCTAAGGAAATCAATAGATATGACTTGCATCGCCAAGCCAGCCCGCCACTTTTCTCTTCCTGTTAAAATAAAACAAGTAGCAATACTGCTATTTACATTCATCGTTGCTTCGTTTGTGCCCTTTTCTCAAGCTGATGAAACTATAATTGAAAGTTATGGTTTTGCACTCTATGGCGACCTGAAATATCCTGAAAATTTTAAGCATTTTAATTTTGTAAACCCAAAAGCACCAAAAGGCGGTGAGTTAAGATTAATGGGGCTTGGCTCGTTTGATTCTTTAAACCCTTATACTTTAAAAGGAGTGAGTCCGTTTAATACTCCTGGCCAGTTCATGTATGGATTTTCGGAACTAAATGAAACCTTACTGATAGGAACAGGTAGCTATTCACCATCAGCAGATGAACCACAAAGCGCTTATGGTTTAATCGCAGAATCGATCCGATATCCCGATGATATCTCATGGGTTGAGTTTACAATTAATCCAAAAGCTTTCTTTCACGATCACCACCCGATTAACGCGGAAGATATTGCCTTCTCCTATCAAACTTTAATTGAAAAAGGTCATCCTCGCTTTCAACAAATGCTCTTAGGCGTTCAATCGCTCGAGGTAATTAGTCAAAATACAGTTAGATTTATATTCAAAGATAAACATCAAAGAGCCAACATTTTGAGAGTCGGAGAGTTGCCCATCTTGCCTAAACACTTTTGGCAGGACAAAGATTTCGAACGCAGCAGTGAAATCAAGCCATTGTTAAGCGGCCCCTATCAAATAGCAGATTTTAAAATAGGACAACAAATTAGCCTGACGCGTAAGAAAGATTTTTGGGCGAAAAACCTAAATATCTATCAAGGTCGTTATAATTTTGATTCAGTTAATATCGATTATTATCGAGATCAAAGCATAGCATTTGAAGCATTCAAAGCAGGCCGCTTCGACTTATTTTATGACTACGCGGCAAAGAATTGGGCAATGTCCTACGACTTCCCTGCTATTAAGCAAGGTAAAGTAGTCAAAGAGGAGATTGAACATAAAATCCCATCATCTACCCAGGCCTTCTTTTTTAATGTCAGACGCCCTATTTTTCAGGATAGCAGAGTCAGACAAGCCCTAAGCCTAATGTTTGACTTTGAATGGACTAACAAAAGTTTATTTAACGACGCGTACAAACGGAACCAAAGTTTTTACCCAAACTCGGACTTTAAATCTCTCGGCTTACCCAACCAAAGTGAACTCGCTTTACTCACACCTTTTAAAGATGCTTTGCCAAAAGAGTTATTTACCCAAGAATTTAACCTTCCTGTCACCCAAGCTGATGGCAATATCCGAACACAGCTTCGTCAAGCAAGCAAACTTTTGAATTCAGCTGGATGGGTTTTGAAAGACAATCAGCTTGTTAACAAACATACAGCGAAGGTTTTTGAATTCGAAATACTCGTGCGTCAAGCTGGTATTCAACGCGTTATTCTTCCATTCATTAAAAACCTTGAACGTCTTGGTATTAAAGCAATCCCAAGGTTGATAGACACCGCACAATATAAAGTAAGATTGGATCATTTTGATTTTGATATGACGGTGGTCTCCTTGTCCCAAGGCCATGCACCAAGCTATGAGCAACGTGATTACTTTCACTCGAGCACAAGCATGTTAGAAGGCAGCCAAAACTATGCAGGCATTCATAACCCTGTTATTGATTCACTTATTGATAAGGTTGTGTCTGCACAAAATAGAGCTGAGTTAGTCACTTCAATGAAAGCGCTAGATAGAGTGCTGCTTTGGGAGTATTACACCATACCTAACTGGCACCTAGACTATCACCGTCTCGCTTCATGGCAAAAGTTCGAAAGACCAAAGTCAGTTGATGGAAAAGACTTATCACCTTATAAATTAGGTATAGAGAATTGGTGGGCGAAGTAAGCTGCTATTTTTGAGTTTTTCTGCCCTGAGTTCATTGATGGGTTTACCTCAGTTTCACGTTTCTTATCCGTTTCGACGGGCTCAACGAGCGATATATTCGACCCCCAGCCCATCGAAGGGTTTTCCTCAGCTTCACGTTTCTTATCCGTTTCGACGGGCTCAACGAGCGGTATTTTTTTCCGGTCCCTGAGCCCGTCGAAGGGTGTTCCGGTTTCCGCGAGTTTCACGCTTCTTATCCGTTTCGACGAGCTCAACGAGCGATATATTCGGTCCCTGAGCCCGTCGAAGGGTCTTTCAGATTAACCACGAACTTCATCGAAGTGATTTTAGCAAGCTCAATGAACGAGATCACTTGTAAGAAAAGAAGCCCATTCAGGAACCGCTTTAACCTTAAACTCAACTTTGTTTTTATTGACTACGGCAACTTGCTTAAACGGCTGAATACAATCGGAATTGTCGAGTAGATAGGCTTGATCAACTAACTGTATTGCCGTTTTAATATTTTCTAAGGTACGTGGGATTCGCGTCTCTACCTTATCATCAGGGACGAAATGTCCTCCCTCTTCTATCCTTTGTGAAATACGTGCTTTATTTAGATCAATGGAAGATAAGTGAATAAAGACCAGAATTATTTCATAATTGTATGCTTTGGCTTTCGCTAAAAAATCGACTTTTGAGGGATGAGAAAAAACCGTTTCAAAACAAAACGTTTTGCCTTCTTCAACCAAGCGATTTCTAACTTCTTCAGCAATCGATGCGGCTTGATAACTATGCTCTTCTGGGTTCTGCGGAAATAACTCGCGAGCAATATTATCAGCATTAATAAATGGCAGTTTCATTGGTTTTAGCTGCGTATTATAAAACGTCGTTTTACCCGCACCATTACCACCCGCTAACAACCAAATTTGTTTCTTTTTCAATTAAGCGCATCCTTCATCGCTTTGAACTTACCGTTTTTAAAGGTTCCAACGCTCGCTTTTCCCTGCTCGGTAATTCTTTCAAGCATACCTGGATAGTCGTCTGATGCTTTATAACGAAAAGACGTGCTTGTTATAGACTTAGCTAAGTCTCCAGAATCTCGATTTAACTCCAGCTTACTAAACACATCCATTGGATTAATAGGCTTTGCATCTATTTTTTCTACCTTAAGTTCAGCCAATCCTGAACTACAGGCTATTAAAGTTTCTGAATCAACAAAGCGTGAAACATTACGGCCTAGCTCTGCCCAATACTCAATTTGCTCGACCGCCGTTCTTTTATTTACGACAGCCGCATTCTTTGCGGCAAGCATCAAGCTGTTTTCTAAACGAATCGCAGTGTGTTTAGCCATACTATTTACCTCAGAAAATGATTAAGACAAAGTTATTGTAGCATAACGCAACAAGATTAATAGATTCCTGTTGCGTTTCGCAACAATATATCTTATCGACTAATAATAAAAAAAGGAGCCAGCTAGGCTCCTTTTTTTGAAATAACTCAATAAACCTGAATCAGACTACTAAGGCATTTCATCCAGCTCTTCACCTTCTTTTTCTACAATAGGCGCAATCAAGTCTTCCTTGGTTATTCCCATCAATAAAAGAATATTACTAGCTACATAGATAGAAGAATAAGTACCAATAAATACACCGACTAATAACGCTTTAGCAAAACCATTGATCATTTCTCCACCAAAAAAGTAAAGTGAAAGTAAAACGATGATAGTGGTTAAAGACGTTACTACAGTTCTAGATAATGTCTGGGTTAAGGAAATATTGATCACTTCAAGTGGCTCTATTTTACGGAGCAAACGGAAGTTTTCCCGTATTCTATCTGCCACAACAATTGTGTCATTCAACGAATAACCAATTACGGCTAACAATGCAGCCAGTACAGTTAAGTCAAAATCCCAATTAAATATTGAGAAAAAACCAACAACAATAATGACGTCATGTATAAGGGCCGCTACAGCACCAACTGAGAACTTAAACTGAAAGCGTAGTGCTACGTAAATCATCACAAGACCAAGGGCCAGCAGCAAACCTAAGCCGCCCTGTTCACGCAGTTCCTCACCTACTTGTGCACCAACAAACTCAGCTCGCTTTAATTGAACGGACTCGCCATTAGCGGATAAGGAATTAATAACCTCAAGACCCACCTGATCATTAAAGCTTTCGGCAAGCCGAACTAGCACTGAGGTCGACGCTCCAAAGTTTTGGACAACGACATTTTCATAGCCAGAATTTAACAACTGAACGCGTACATCTTCTAAAACTGGTGCAGTCGTATATTCAAGTTCAACTAAAGTACCACCGGTAAAGTCTAAACCTAAATTCAAACCTTTTATCGCTATTGATCCTATTGAGACCAACAATAAAGTGATAGAAAAGATAGCTGCTAGTTTTCGCTTCCCCATAAAATCTATTTGCTTATTCATATTTTTATCCCTTACCCAATGGAAAGCTTTTTGATTTGTCGACCACCGTACGTCAAATTAACAATGGCACGAGTGAACACAACCGAGGTAAACAAAGAAGTAAGAATACCTAAGGATAATGTCACAGCGAAGCCTTTAACCGGCCCAGTACCTACAGCAAATAGGATCACTGCGGCCAATAAAGTAGTTATGTTCGCATCAAAAATTGAAACAAATGCGCGACTATATCCAGAGTGAATAGCTTGTTGTGGCAAAAGCCCATTAGCTAGCTCCTCTCTGATTCGTGCAAAAATTAGAACGTTTGCATCAACAGCCATACCAACCGTTAAAACGATACCGGCAATACCTGGTAATGTTAGCGTTGCTGAAATCATAGACATCAACGCGCAAAGCATTAATACGTTGATAGACAAAGCTATATTAGCGATCACACCAAACACACGGTAATAAGCGATCATGAATAACAGAACCATACCAAAGCCAATTTGCATTGATAAGAGACCAGCATCTATATTGGATTGTCCAAGGCTAGGCCCTACTGTTCTTTCTTCTACAAAGTAAATGGGTGCAGCTAGTGAACCAGCTCTTAATAAAAGTGCTAACTCGGCAGCTTCTGCAGAGGAATCTAAACCGGTAATTCTAAAGGAGTTACCAAAAGCACTTTGAATCGTTGCTAAGTTAATGATTTCTCGAATCTCGCGGTTACGACGCTCTATCACTTCTTCGCCATCAACTATCTTCTTAAAGGTTTCTGATTTCTGCTCTATAAAAAGAACACCCATGCCACGCTTAATATTTTGTTTGGTCGCTTCAAGCATCATCTTTCCGCCTAAACTATCCAAACTAATATTAACTTGCGCTACACCATTTTCATCAAAACCTGAATTAGCATTTGATACATTACTACCTGTTGCAATAATGTCGTTTTCTAAGATAGCGGTACGTAGAGGGTTACCTTTAAAGCTGAATTTCTGAGAGTTTCTACTCGTTGCATCTTCGTTTGCCGCTAAACGAAATTCCAGATTGGCCGTTTTACCAATAATACGTTTTGCTGCTGCCGTATCTTGGACGCCCGGAAGCTCAACAACTATTCGATTTCTTCCCTGTCGCTGCACTAACGGTTCTGCTACCCCTAATTCGTTTACACGATTTCTAAGTGTGATTAGGTTCTGTTGAATAGCATAATTTTCAATTTCTTTTATACGTGCATCAGAAAGCTGTAGTAATAGAAAATAAGCACCATCTTCATTTAAAGAAGTTCGTGTAAATTCTCGATACTTAGATGCAATATGTGAAACAGCCGAGTCTAGCTCTTCTTCAGAAGTAAATTTAATCTTTAAACCATCTACACCTTCAAAATCGACTGAGCGATAACGAATTTTCTCAGATCTCATGCTCGTTTTTAATTCGCTCATTGAAACTTTCAGTTTTTGGCTAAGCGCTTTTTCCATATCGACTTCGAGTAAGAAATGTACGCCACCACGAAGATCAAGGCCTAGTTTCATGGGCCCAGCACCAAATGATCGTAACCATTCAGGCGTGCTTGCAGCCATATTTAAAGCAGCAACGTAATCACCACCCAAACTATGCTTCAACACATCTTGTGCAGCCAATTGAGACTGGCTATCTTTGAAACGGATTAAGATATTTCTATCATTAAACTCAACTTTATTAGTATCGATATCGGCATTAGTTAATAACTTAACGATTTTTTCTTCTAAGTCAGCACCTACCTCGATAGTTGTTTGTGAGCCTGTAACCTGAACTGCATAATCGTCTGGGTAAAGATTTGGCAAAGAGTAAATTACACTAACACCGAGTGCTATGAGTAAAAGAAAATATTTCCAAGCGGGATATTGATTGAGCATAGTCGCTCCGTGTCCTATTATTTTATTGGATTGTGAAATTACATTCTTTCATAGAAAAAGGCCTCAAATGATGAGGCCTTTCTCAAAGAATAGTTAAATACTCTTAAGCGTTCCTTTGGGTAAAGCTGATGCAATTGCTACTTTCTGTATTTTGATTTCAACACCTTCTGATATTTCCATTGAAATAAAATCTTCACTTACTTTTGAAATTTTACCCGCAATACCACCATTCGTTATAACTTCGTCACCTTTGCTTAACGCTGTTACAAGGTTTTTATGCTCTTTGGCTCTTTTAGACTGTGGACGCCACATCAAGAAATAGAAAATAAGGATAAAACCACCAAAGAATACAAGTTGCATAACGACACTTGGACCTTCTGGTGCTACGGCACCTTCAGCGAAGCTGAATAATGAATAAAAAGTTGTTATTAATAAAACACTTAACTTTGCGAGTAGTCTCATTGGTATATCCCCTTTATGGATAAAATTGTTATAGAAAATTCTGCTAATTAGACTCTGATCACGCTTGCTGATCAATTAATTCTGGCGTCTCTTCGCCACGCTGGGCATAGAAGGAATCTACAAAGGCCGACAATTTACCTTGTTCGATTGCTTGACGCAAACCACTCATTAGATTTTGATAAAAACGAAGGTTATGAATAGTATTTAACTGGGCGCCAAGCATTTCTTTGCAACGATCTAAATGGTGCAAATAACTACGGCTAAAGTTTTTACAGGTATAACAGTCGCACTGATCATCTAGCGGTGACGTATCTTCTTTATGAAAAGCGTTTCGAATTTTGACAACACCTTTTGAGGTGAATAAGTGTGCATTACGAGCATTTCGAGTGGGCATAACGCAGTCAAACATATCGATGCCACGGCGAACAGCTTCTACCAAGTCTTCTGGCTTGCCGACACCCATCAAATAGCGAGGCTTGTCAGAAGGCATTTTATGGCTCAGATGATTCAAAACTTTAAGCATCTCTTCTTTGGGTTCACCAACAGAAAGCCCCCCTATTGCGTAACCATCAAAATCAATATCAACCAAACCCTCTAAAGATTCGTCTCTCAAGTGTTCGTACATACCACCTTGAACAATACCAAAGAGCGCAGAAGGGTTATCAGCATGCGCGTCTTTACTTCTTTTAGCCCAGCGCAGTGATAGCTCCATGGATGTTCTAGCTTGCTCTTCTGTTGCAGGATAAGGTGTGCATTCATCAAATATCATGACAATGTCTGAACCCAGCTTTCGCTGAACATCCATAGAAATTTCAGGTGTTAATTCAACCGGCGAGCCGTTTATTGGCGATTTAAACACCACGCCTTCTTCCGTAATTTTGCGCATTTCGCCTAAGCTGAAAACCTGAAAGCCACCTGAGTCAGTTAGAATTGGTTTATCCCACTGAATAAAGTCGTGCAGGGTGCCATGTTTTTCTACCACCTCAGTACCAGGCCGTAACATTAAATGGAAAGTATTACCGAGTATAATGTCTGCACCAATTTCTTCTATATCTCTAGGAAGCATACCTTTAACGGTGCCATAGGTTCCAACAGGCATAAATGCGGGCGTTTGAATCTTTCCACGAGGAAATGTGATCTCACCTCTTCTGGCTTGACCATCTTCATTCTTTAGCTCGAAGTTCATAAAACACTTAGACTGACTCAAAACAACTCCAATTTTGCAAAATTAATTTAATAAGTAATTTGTTATTTTAATGGACTCAAAAACATCGCATCGCCATAACTAAAAAAACGATATTTATTCTGAATAGCCTCATTGTAAGCTGATAGGATATTCTGCTTACCAGTAAAGGCAGAAACCAACATTAGCAAAGTTGATTTCGGCAAATGAAAATTTGTGATTAAGCCGTCAACAGATTTAAATTTGTAACCTGGGTAAATAAAGATTGAGGTGTCTCCTTGAAAAGCTTTTAGCTCACCAGACTGACTGGCGGTTTCTAAACTACGAACACTCGTTGTGCCAACACAAATAACACGACCACCATTTTTGCGGGCATCGTTTATTAACGCAACTGTCGCTTCGTTGACATCAATCCATTCAGAATGCATGACGTGGTCATGAATATTATCAACACGTACTGGCTGAAATGTCCCTGCCCCGACATGCAATGTCACAAAAGCTGTTTTGACGCCTTTACCTTTTAGCCTGACCAACAAGTCATCATCGAAATGAAGCCCTGCTGTTGGGGCTGCCGCAGCACCTGGGTTTTGGGCATAGACCGTCTGGTAGCGAGAAGCATCAAGAGACTCGTCTTGCCTTTCTATATAAGGAGGTAAAGGAATATGGCCATGTTTTTCGAGAAGTTCAAATACCGGTAAATCGCTCGGAGTCTGCAATATAAAAAGTGCATCTTGCCGACCTTTCATTAAGACCTTCACGTCACTTTCTATAATAAGCGTTGAGCCCGCTTTCGGTGACTTACTAGAACGAACATGCGCAAGAAAGGTAAACTCATCAAGCGCGCGTTCAAACAGTATTTCTAACTTACCACCTGTTTGTTTTTGCGCGAATAAACGTGCAGGCACTACTTTTGTATCATTAAAAACTAAGACATCACCGGGCTGAACTAGAGACTCTACATCTGCAAATGATTTATGCCGCATCTCAGCATCACCATCCGTTATGGGATTAACCACTAGCAAACGACTTTGAATTCTTTCTGGCATTGGGTAATGCGCGATTAATTCATCGGGTAAATCAAAGTCGAAATCTGAAACGTTCATAGTGTGCGCTTAACTTATTAAATAATTAGATTATTGGTGTTTCCGGCTTTACATCGGCATTTTGACCACGGTTTCTAAGCAAGTGATCCATTAGCACCATTGCCATCATTGCT
>CAXBKC010000084.1:0-11125 GCA_963975615.1 uncultured Oleiphilus sp. | reverse complement strand
CATTTTGGTGAACCTTCTGACTCACTTTATTCTGGAAGCGGTTTAGGTCTGTCCATCAGCCGCCAATTAGTCCGCTTACATGGTGGTGATTTACAGATAAAGAGCCAAGAAAGCTTGGGCACAACAGTTACTTTTTCACTGCCAGCTTTAGATCCAAATTCAGATGTGGCAGTGCAGCATAAATCGACAAACACGAAACCGGCAAGCCAAGTTAAAGCTTTCACCCTAGATGAATTAGATTCAGATCAACATACGCACAACTTAATTACGCGAGGTTCATGGCTAAAACAAAATACCATACCTGACTCGATAGAAGGTGGCATTTCAACTGCAACAAAACATCAGCTTGCTTCTGATAGCGTGGAGAACTCGCTTATTTTTGTGGTCGATGACGAAGAAGTAAACCTTGAATTAGTTCATGCTCAGCTCAGCTCTATCGGCTATATCACGGAATGCTTTTCTTGTGGTAATGCCGTATTAGAACGTTTAACTAAACAACGGCCTGATCTGATTCTTTTAGACCTAATGATGCCAACTATCAATGGCTTAGATGTTTGCCGCATGATAAGAGAAAGGTTTGATAGCTACGAACTACCCATCATGATGCTCACCGCTCGATATCAAGTAAGTGATATTGTCGATTGTCTCAACGCTGGTGCTAATGATTACCTGATCAAGCCTTATCATGAAAAAGAACTCTTAGCCCGAGTTTATAGCCAACTCAGCGCACGTAAATTTTGGATTAGCCATCAAGAAAATCAAACACTCAAAAAAGAAGTTGATCATAGAAAGCAACTTGAAGATGAGCTATCTCTTGCAAATAGTCGATTGCTACATGCTTTAGATATTACCGATGAGTGTATCCTTCTACTCAGCGATGAATTTGAAATCATTTACGCCAATCAACCTGCTCTTATCTTCTTGAAAACTCAAAATGAAGTGCTGCTAGGAAACCCGCTAAGCGACATTATCTCAGTAGAATCTAAAGCTCAACTAAATGACTTTTTAGCTAAGGCGCAATCATCAAACACTGCCTCAACACTGTCTTTAGCCACTAAGGATACGCACTTAGGAAAAGTAGAATGTGTAGTGCATCCATTTCAAGAAAAAAGCGAACAATATTTTGCACTCATCATTTATCAAAATAGTGCCATAAAAGAAACGGATAATGATAAAAAGCTTACCAAGGAGCTGATTAAAACGCTCACCGAAGAACTTGCTACAAGCCGTAATAAGTTTGGGCAAATAGAACAAGCACTCAAACAAATTTCTACTATTAGTCAGCAAACAACGCTTAACCCACCAGATACTAAGCAAATAGAAACTGATCCAGACAATCAATACAGAAGAGATTTACTTGTTAAACTCTTAAGAGAAACGATCAGTACTTGGGAACACTATACCCATAAGGCCAAAGCCGATTTAGCAGAAGAAAGCCGTTGCTGGCGTGTTTATTTAGATGGCACGACAGCCAAAACCAGAACCCTTGATCGCTATTTAAGTGAGCGGACTCTTCCCATTAAGCCACGCTGGCAATTGGTGATACGAACTGCAAAACACGTGCTTGAAAATTGCGAATTAAAAGCTGAAGATAGTGAAAAGCTTACAGAAATGATGACAGCATTAGATAAAGCCTTTGAATAATAAACTACGAGGTATATTTTTTGAATGAATTACTTGAAACCGATATTGACTGCCCTTACTGCGGAGAACAGATAAGCGTTGTTATTGAGGTATTAGAAGAGAGCCAAGAATATATTGAAGATTGTCAGGTCTGTTGCCGGCCAATCGTGTTTAGCGTGATGCTGACAAGCGATGACCAGACATTAGTATCTGTTCGATCTGAAAACGATTAAAGACAGACATACAACGATTCGTGCCAGTTATATTAATTAATTCATGTTTTAAAGCAATTCCCTTATGGACTCAGGCAGTAATGTTCTGATCTTATCTGTAATCGACTTTTCATGCTTCTGCCAAAGAACGCCAAGGTAAACAATGCCTAGGCCGATAACTGTTAAGGCAATAGGGAACAACCAACTATCTTTAAAAAAGTCAGCCGCAAGATAACCTAAATATCCGCTACAACCGAGCGCACCAAAAATAACAAACACCCTGCGCACGAGTAATACGCCAATCCCCATTAGAAATAGATTAATACAAAAATAAAAAAACTTAGATAACTCGCTATCTGAGTACTGCGTTGAAAGGCCACCCCAAAATGCAATCACCCCAAAAAAATAAATCCAAAATGCATAGTCAGCTTTATGTCTAGATCTAATATCCACCCAAAAGGCCAGCGCTATCATAAGTAAACCGGTATACATGGACACTAGCTTTCTTAGTTCCCAGTCATAATCCCCGCCTGAAAGCATGGCAGAGATGTCCATCGTCATATACCAAAGTGTCACAGCGATAGGCATGACTAGAAATGGGTATTTATATCGCCAAGCGACAACAACCCCAAGGGCTAATGTACCTAATTCCATATACAACCAATTCCACTTAATATACCGATGATAATCACTATAAACGCCATCATCAGGCCAAACCCCCATCGCTTGCTGTAAGCCATATATCGCCAGAGGCGTTAGACAAACAACAAAAGTGGCACAAATTCCCGCAGGTATAGCCAAGCCCTTTCGATCAAAGTTATTGGTTATTTTTAGACCTATGCCGGCATAAAGCAGACAAATAAAAACAATCCCTGTACCACCAAATGTTTCCCAACCCAGGTTCATAAAAAGTGTCATTGCACCAATAGCAATTAAGCCACCAAAATAATAAAGCACATGAGTAAAGTCGAAACGAGGACCTTGGTCAGGATGTGCAGCAAAGAACTCAAATAAGGTATTCGCTTGCGCATCAGTCAGGATATTTTTATCAACTGCTTCGAGAAGTTTTTGTTTAGTTAGCTTCATAAACTGAATTCCTCTGATTTGAGAAAAAATCTATGCATCCTAATATATTTAATTTTAGTTTGGACTACTACTAATATTGTGCCTTTTTAGGTCAACCACTACTCCATGTCGACCACCAAAAATGAGTATCTAAATATGTGAACTAGCTATTACTTTTTAGGGCTAATTCAGCCCTTTTCAACACAAATCAACCCGAATGTCTACATCTTTACCTAGTTTGCTAGGGCACTATAAATCAATCGTCTAAGTAGAGAAGGCTCCTTAAAATTTTAAGCCTGCTAGCTTTCTCATTTGACGGTCCAATATACAAGACCAGTACAACCAGAAAATAAAATACTCAAAATAATTATAACTGGAGTTCTAATCATGAAATTAATTTCAAAAAAAATATGCACAACTATTATTGGTTCTGCACTGATATGTGCCTCAATTAGCACATCAATCAGTGTCATAGCAGCTCCGCATCAAGATGAGATCAAAGTAATGTCGCGCAACATTTATTTAGGTGCCGACATATTTCCTGTTTTAGCTGCGGCCCAAGACCCAAACCCTATTGCCATACCTTTGGCGGTTACAGATGTATTCCAAACAGTTCAACAAACGAACTTTCCTGAAAGAGCACAAGCCCTTGCAGATGAAATCGAACGACGTAAGCCAGACGTTATTGGCTTGCAAGAAGTGTCGACTTGGAGAACACAAATCCCTGGAGATTTTTTAATTGGCAACCCTACACCCGCTTCAGATATTGCCTATGACTTTCTAGACATCCTTTTGGCTGCACTTGAAGAACGTGACTTACACTATAATGTCGCGGTTAGTGTAGATAATGCAGATCTTGAACTGCCCATGATTGTTGGCTTTGAAACGACTGGCGCACCTATTTTTGGTGACTTAAGATTAAGCGATCGTGATGTCATTTTAGTTAAAGATAGCAATGATATTTCTTATTCAACAACCATTGCTAACAACTTTACAGTGAACGGTGTTACCCCTGTCGGTGGCACTAATATCGAATTCACACGTGGTTATACGATGGCAGATATCCAGGTAAGAGGAACCGAGTACCGCTTTGTGAACACCCATTTAGAAACCGGTGGAAGTGAGCCATTTATCACACTTCAGGCGATTCAAATGAATGAGTTACTACAAGTGATCGACGCGACAACGTCTCCGACGACACCTGTTATTTTATTAGGTGACTTTAACTCTGGCCCAACTGATGTACCATTTACCTCTAACAACCCTGGTATACCTCCGTTAGATGGGTTACCACTTGTTCCGCCTTATTTACAAGCAGTAGGTACAGGCTATACAGACCTTTGGTTATCTAAGCCCAACGCTAAGGACGGCTTCACTTGTTGTTTTGATGGCAGTGTGTCAGATGCAGATGCTGTCTTATCTGAACGTATTGACCATATCTTTATTAATCCAAAAAGTCGTCCTATAAAGAAACTAAAAATCAAACTTGTTGGTCAGTCGAATGCTGACATGACAGATGCTAGTAACCTCTACCCATCAGACCACGCTGGTGTATATGGTAAAATTAAATTAGACGACTAATACAATTAAAATTTATGGAACATGGATTTTCATTCAAGCACGTAGAATAAGCTGCGTGCTTGGTAAACTCACCCTTCGATTGGAGCAACTTCACATTTATGAACAAATGGCTTCATTTGCATATCATCAGTCCATTTTGGTCAATGACAGCACATGAGCATTTGAAAGAATAAGAGTGCCTACAGGAACAGGCATCTTTTTGAAGATCTAAGTAGTACTTCTAGGCTGGAAGCAAAATAAAAATAAAACTAACAACTAAAAGGTCTGATTATGTACAAATACTCTTTATCAAAGTCCTCTATTGTCTCGGCTCTAACGCTCGCTAGTGCGTTACTATTAGGTGCGACTCAAGCATCTGCAGCTGATAACTGCTATATCATGGTTCATGGCCATGGTGCACAAGGCAATGTTGGCAACAACGCCCTAGACACTTGGAGAACAGCTAACTTTAGCCAATATAATGGCAGTGATTTTATGGATCACTTGCTAAGTCCTGGCGATAACTATGCGTTAGTCGGATATGACTCGACAGATGAAAGTGGCTACCCCTACTGGAGAGATGAAACCGCTGGTGAAATAACGCGCCAGATGATTTCTATCAAACAGGGTAATGGCGATGGTAAGTATCACCCACAATCAGGAACTCAGTGTTCTGCAAATGATAATTTCTGGGTCGTAAGTCACAGCCAAGGCGCCCAGCAAATGATGTTTATTGCAGGCAACGCTATTTCTGGCTCACCTTACTACAATACGGCTTATACAGCGTCTGGTGCTAAGTCTGTAAACTACCAGTCTGCTATGAGTGGAATACTAGGCGTGTTCACTCTAGGTGGTGCAATTACGGGCACTGAAGGTGCTGATAGAATATGCAATGGCAATTGGTTAGATTCATTAGTTAATGCAGCATTCTTAGGTAAAGACTGTAATCCAAGCGTTCAATGGCTTCAAACGAACGACTCGTATGCCGTTAAAAACTATATTGGCTCCAACCTAGCGGCTCCATTCTACACAATGGGCGGATATAAAGGTTTTCCAGGTTTTGAAGCCGCATCTTCGGCCATGCTTAATGGTGAAGATGATGGTTATATCAACCTAGCATCACAGATGAGTTGTGCAGGCTCTGGTAAGCGCAGTTTATGGGATGACCTGAAGACCTACAGAACATTCTGGGGTATCGCATACGGCAGCCCAACCTTTACCTGTAGCAACTCTAACAAAGGCACACCACGTACCTATAATATGGCTAGCGTTTACACCGACCACGATGCTGAAAGAAATGGCGGCATCAACTCACCCGACTATACCGGCATTCCTAATGGTTTAAGTTGTGGTAATGGTCGCAATATGGCGGGTCGTATTGATTCATGTACCGCTAATTAATATTAATTCTTAGTAAAAAGTAAACTTCTTCCCTCTCTTATGTTCAGCCTGAACACAAGCAGAGGGAAGACTTCTAAATAAAAATAATAACCAGGTGCCAGCTCATGCAGAACAAAACAAAATACAGTCTGATCTTTGTCATTTCAGCATTCATTATTGGTCTGCCTGCCTTTTTTTTGAGCCAAGCTGAAGAAACTCAAAACCTTTCAGTACAAGCAGACGAGATTTTGTTGAACCTGGCTGAAAGCGATACCAGTGAATCAATAAAAGCCTTAAATAAGGCTCCTGCACCAGCTGCAGGCATTAAGACAGACATCACGATGTCCTCGGCCATAGAACCCGAATACCAAAGTCCCATCGATAGAGTTAGGGCAATCCAAGACAAAACAGAATTACATCAAGCGCTACTTGACGATAATGAAAACTTCACCCGTTATCCTGAATACAATAAATTAATTACTAAGGCTGACAAAGACCCTACGTCTCAACGCTACGAAATAGATGAGCGCACCACAGAAAATAAAGAAGATAAAACTAGCTTAACCATCTGGACAGACAAAAAATATTACTTACCAGGAGATCAAGCGACTATTTTTGCAAGCCTACGTGACGTTGAGGGAAAATCAGTTTCGACACAGTTTATCGGGCAGCTTATTTATAATGAAAAAACAAACTTACAAACCATCAATTTTTCAGATAATAACCAAGATGGGGTTTACGAATACAAACTCCCATTAGTTAGATCAAGCGAGCAAAAATTTGAGGCTGGACTCTACAAAGTACTCATCATTAACAAAACCAATAAGATTACTGATGCCGTCACATTTATACTTTCAAAGCCCGAAATTGAACTAACAGGTAACTTTCAGGATCAAGTTTCGGGTAACGGCGAGCTTTTAGTTAAAGCGGAAGTCGCGGTCACGGCACGCAATAGGTTCTATTTCCAAGCCTCGCTTTACAGTGCTAATAAAATACCAATTGGCGCTACTCAACAAGCAGTAGAGTTGAGTCCAGGAAAGCATTGGGTCACGCTTCCTTTCGATGGGGCTATGATAAGAGATGTAGGTGAGTCTGGGCCTTTCCTTTTAAAGAACCTGTCATTGGCTAAAGTCACGCTCCCTTTACAACGAGCACCACTTATTCATCCTGAGTATTTCACCAAAGATTATAGTTTGGATCAGTTTAAATCGACCCAAGATACACAAAGCGATAACCTGCAGGCAACTAAGCAGTTCAACTGATAAGTGCAACTTACCAGCACGACTACATTCAGGTAAACGTGCCTGCCTTATAAAAAGGAGTCCATCATGCTGCAAAGTCATTCCCTTCCTGATGCCAGAGATGGGCTAAGCGAAAACGAACGAATTATTTTATATTGCCTTCACCTGCTTGAGCATGAACTTAAAAAAGATTTCGTTCCTACAATCATGCTTTATGGTCGAGTATCTGAGTTTATTAACATCTCTGAACGAGAGCTAATATCAACACTTCAGCGCTTTGGTAAAATGCCCTTCGCTTAAAATATATCTCATCAAACTGTATCAATTATTATAAATACTCAAATAAAAACCGTGCCCCCCCTGCTTAATCAAGTTAAAGTAAAAACTACTCAATCGCACTGCGATCTATAAGAAAAAATATACATCAGCCTTCTCAGGTAATGATTTTTATGACTATCAAAACTAAGAAAATTCTCGTTGGTGCTTTGGAGTACTGTGACCTCCCAGAACTAGGCATTACCAACATGCCTGTTAGAGTTGATACTGGCGCAACAACTTCTTCACTACATGTAGATAATATTGAAGAGTTTGTGCAAGACGGTAAACCTTGGGTGCGCTTCGATATTCACCCCGACACACATAATGTTGATGCTATCGTAAGTACCACAGCCAGATTAACGAGCAAGAAAACAGTTAAAAGCTCTAGCGCAGATAAAGAGCGACGTGTCGTAATTAAAACTACCTTTGGTCTTGGTGGAAAAAAATGGAAGATCAAGCTTACCTTAACAAATAGATCTTCAATGTCTTACTTAATGCTTCTGGGAAGAGAAGCCATGAAAGATCGTATTATTGTTGACCCTAGTTTTGATTACATCGCATCAAAAGAAATCTAATATAAACACTTAAGAAGCTTGTATGGAAGCGTGCTAGCTGACTTAAAATGGAGTAAAGCATCATGAAATTAGCCATCTTATCTTGTGGACCCAATTCCTACAGCACCCAACGTTTAAAAGAAGCTGCAGCTCAACGCGGCCATCAAGTTAAAGTATTAAACACCCTTAAATTTGCAATCGACTTACAGCAGGGTGTACCCGACTTATATTACCGTCAGAAGTCTTTAAGCCATTACGACGCCGTGTTGCCGCGTATCGGCGCTTCAATCACCTATTACGGCACTGCTGTTGTCAGACAATTTCAAGAAATGGATGTCTTTTGCGCCAATACCGCCCACGGTATTAGCAACTCCCGCGATAAGCTTCGTAGCTTGCAAATACTAAGCCGCCACCATATTGGTATTCCCCAAACAACCTTTGTCCGCGACAAACGCGATGTATTACCAGCGATTCAACGCGTTGGTGGTGCGCCTGTTGTCATCAAGCTAATCGAAGGTACTCAAGGTATTGGTGTGTTGCTGGCAGAATCAGTAACGGCTGCAGAATCTATTATCGAATTACTCCAGAGCCAGAAACAGAATGTCCTGATTCAAAAGTTTGTCGCTGAAAGTAAGGGTAAGGATATTCGCGCCTTTGTCGTCGGCGATCGCGTCGTTGCGGCGATGCGCCGTGTAGCTCAAGGCCAAGAGTTCCGAAGTAATGTCCACCGAGGCGGCATTGCCGAAGCTGTAGAGCTTCCACCTGAATATATTGAAACAGCAGTAAGAGCAACCCAGATTCTGGGACTTCGAGTAGCAGGTGTGGATATGCTCGAAAGTGCATCTGGCCCGCAAATTATGGAAGTGAACTCTTCACCAGGTTTAGAAGGTATTGAGTCTTGTACAGGACTGGATGTCGCCGGTGCCATTATCGAATATATTGCGGCACAGGTTGATTTCCCTGAGATAGATGTTCGTCAAAGATTGACCGTTAGTAAAGGTTATGGAGTAAGTGAAATCTATGTTCCTGAAGGCTCCAAGTTTGTCGGAATGAGTATCGAAGATACAAAATTACGAGAACAGGATATAAATATCCTAACGCTCTATCGGGGAGCAAAATCTATCCCTAACCCTAAACCTCAACGAACGCTAGAAGCAAAAGACAAACTACTCTGCTTTGGAAAATTAGATTCTATGCGGGGGATGGTACCAATAAAAGCTAGAAACCGTCGCCGCCCGAGCATTTCAGACTTACCTGCTGACTTACCTGAAGGTACAGAAAAGGATGATTCTTAAGAAATATCAGGACAATGCGCTTAGATAAATTTATTTGTAAAAGTACTGAGTTAAGTAAAATTGAAGCTAGCGAATTGCTTCAAAGCCATTTGGTGAAAATTGATAACAAGATTTTTACCAATGGTGCCACTCAAGTACATGAAAACAATAGCGTATATTTAGGTGATACCGAACTAACGTTGCGGCCTTTCCGCTATTTATTGATGCATAAACCAGCTAATACTTTATGCTCGAATATCGATGAAAAGTATCCTTCAATATTCAATTATGTAGATATAGATAAAAAATCAGAACTACATATTGTTGGGCGTTTAGATGCCGACACAACCGGTTTGGTATTAATAACGGATGATGGCAATTGGACCTTTAAAATCATTAAACCCGAAGCTCAATGTGAAAAAGTCTACCGCGTTCAACTCCGTGATGAATTATCTGAAGATGCCATCTCAAAGCTTGAACAAGGCGTATTCCTTCAAGGTACTGACAAAGCAACACTACCTGCCAAAATTAGCATACTCAGCCAAAATGAAGTATTACTGACCATTACCGAAGGCCGCTTCCACCAGGTAAAACGCATGTTTCGAGCTGTGGGGAATCGAGTAAAAAGTCTTCACCGAGAAAAAATTGGACAAGTGTCACTTGATGTTGAAATAGGCCAGTGGCGCTATTTAACAGCATATGAAATCAGTTCGTTTGATTAGGTATTGCATTGAATGTTCTGATAAATATATCAGGAAGAAGACATGGTACCAGTGGGCGGACTCGAACCGCCACGTCCCGAAGGACAAGGGATTTTGAATCCCTCATGTCTACCAATTTCATCACACTGGCACGATGGCGCGAATTATACGCAAACCACTAAAATGATCAAGCATAAACTACTGTAATTCTAGAATTTCTATTTGAAATGAGCCTTCATTCATATGCCGTAAGAACACTGTTTTTTCTTTTTCATCTTCCGTTGCCGGTATCTCAATAGTCGATGAAGAGTTTAATACCTCTTTTGTGGTATTAATGAGTATGTAGCGCTCATCCAACTCCTTTGTTTGACTTAAAGAAAAAATGCCTTGTAAGTAAGCGTGCGTAGTCCAGGTCTCATCTTGAAACTCAAGCAAAGGTCCTGTCATAACTCTAACTGGCTCCTTATCTAAATCAAGCGTAATTAATTGGAAAAAAAACACACCCTTTTCAATATTTTTACTTGCATGCTTTCGAATAAAACTTCGAATTCTTACAGGAATTGATTCTTTTTCAAGGTCTGGCAACCTAATCATTAAAAAGCGACTATCACCTTCTGAAAAACGGTAGGGTAGATCATTCTCTGTTAAGGTGAAGTAATACGACTCACCAAACTTAATTTCTGGGGTCGTAATATTAGAAAGGCCTGCACAGCAACGTTCAGAAAAATTCTGAAAATAGCTAACAATGGGTTGCTTCTTGCCACCTAAAATCGCTATAGCAATAGGGTCAGCAGACTCAGGAAGAGCTAGATCTGAAGATTTACTGTCATAAATAACAGACTCAGTAAATTTAATCTTTGGATATCGTTCTTGAAATATTATTTCTCTTACTTCATCCGGATCATAAAGAACGGTATGTGTCGTGCCATCGGCATCTACAGTAACATAGTATGGAGAGTTAGCTTCATTCAATCCACCAGGCCGCATTAGGGTCTCTGAATCTACGAACTCATCTGGATTAACTTTGGTAGCATCATAGTCGGAGGATTTGCCACCACGCCTTTTAAGCGCATTAAGCACCTGCTCTCTCTCTACTGATTCTGCCTCAAGATATTTTTGCTCAAATATGCTTATTTTTTTGGGTTCTTGTTCTTGTTCTTGTTCTTGTTCTTGTTCTTGTTCTTGTTCTTGTTCTTG
>CAXBKC010000083.1:0-11173 GCA_963975615.1 uncultured Oleiphilus sp. | reverse complement strand
ACAGTTGTCACATTCTTGAATATAGGTTGGGTGAGCTTGGTTCTGCGCTTACCATTAAATTACTGACTCTATTATTTGACCTCATTCGTGTTAAGGGACTAGTTATCATGCTTTGCCCCGAAGGAGTAGGCGTCACTGGTATCATTGACCAACTTGTCATTACACAGTACTGCTCGAAGAGCCAAAGCGGTCAACATGACTGGGTCGGCGGGATCACGCTCTTCTTTTTCTCGCTGTTCAAGCCGATTTACGGCTTTCCGAACTCATTAACCTTGAACCTTATTAATATCTAAATACCATTTTTAAGGCATTGCCTGATGCTGAAACAGTTGAAGACTTTGAAGCGCTGTTGCTTTGATTGCAATTAAGGGGATTGGCTAAGATGCAATAAGCTCTTGGTTTGAGCGGTTACTTAAATTTGATATGTAACTAATTATGACATCTTTCCAAGAAATTTTGATCGAATCACTTTTATTACCTGACTTTCTATCCCCTCCTTGCATCCTGCCAAACACCAAATAAAATAAACAGATAATATATAACTAACAACACCCACAATTACTGCCAACACCAAATCTATCAGCAATATACCCTGTGCAAGATACACCAAATACCCTTTAACACATACAGACATTATTATGGCAGCCAAAAGTGGCTTAAGATAAAGCCTAATCTGCTCTGTAAAAGATATATTTAAAATAATAGTTAAAATAACATTTGATACTACAAACATAACAACCGAAGAAATGAAAAAAGCTTGAGCTGCACCCACGACACCATTTTCGCCAATTAAATACATCATTAATCCAACAAAAATAATTGAACGTAAAAACAACTCTAAACTTGAAATCCTTGGTTTATTTAATGCGAAATAGATATAATTAACGTTTGACTTCAGAGCAAAAATAGAACCACCTAAGGCAAGAAATCTTAACGGCTCTACGGCATCCAGCCATTGCAACCCCAAAACCAACTCTACGATGTAATCTGAAACAAGAGCGACACCCACACCTATAGGCATTACTAAAAAACCAATGACACGAATTGAATTTTTAAATAGTTCCCTCAATGCAGGTAAATCATGGGAAACCTTCGCATAACCTGGGTATATTGCTCGATTCAAATTTGAAATAACTTCAGATGTAGCCATGTGAGCTAGCTCTGATGCTAAAGTAAAAATTGCAGCAGCATGTGGCGACATTAGCTTTCCTAACACTAATTCAGGTGATTTATTATTTGTAAAATTTAAAAAGTTATTCACAATCAACCACTTTGAAAAAGTAAATAACTCTTTACTCTTATTAAAACTTATAGAAGGTCTAAAAGGATGCATTATGTACGAATTAATGACTTCAATGGTTTTCCAAGCAACATTTCCAATCACTAATGCCCAATAATTTTCATAATAAATAGCTAAGGAAATTGTTATAAAAAAGCTTATAAATTTAGGAATAATATGGAGTTTAAATTCTTTATCAAAAGTCAGATTTTTCTGGAAATCAACTACACCTATATTCCTAATACCATGCAACAAAAAAAGCATAGATATAACCTTCGTAATGTATTCTAAATTCACATTGCCGTAAAACTCTCCCACCCAAGGAGATAGACAAAATAAAAAAATGGAAGCAAATGCCCCAAAAATAAAATTAAAAGTCCAAGCAGTATTGTAATCATCCATATCCGCATCATGCTTTTGAATCAGAACTGTTTCAAAACCAAATTGAGAAAAGGTATTGATTAAAGCAAATATCGACATAGCTATCGCAGCTACTCCGAAATCATCTGTAGTAAGTAGTCGCGCCAATATAATAGTGCTGACAAGACCTATCAACCTATAACTAATTCGTAGAAACGTCATCCAAACGGCGCCCACAGCGATTTCCCTATTTAGATTTTTCGAATTCAATAGTTTGTCCTTATAGGAATGAGCTTTCATAAATCTGAATCAATAATAAAGTTCATTGAAATCATAAAGACTTATATTTCAATGAACTTAACTTATTTAGTTTCAAAACAAACTTTATCGAATAATAGCTCGGAAAGATGCAGGTGGCTGGGCTAATGATTGTGCTGCAGTGCCGGATATTGGAATTCTTATCTGCCTAAAAAGAGAACTATTCTGAGGTTTTATTGCAATAAAGATTGCAGATTTCCCTTCAACATTTATATCTGTTGTACTCCAATTCATTCCATTATAACCTTGCCAGCCTGGAGGAGTAACGACACCATTTGGAGCCACAGAGGCATTATCCCAGCCAGCAATAAATATATCACTATACGAATACTTAACCTCATGCTTAACACTATTTTCATTCTTATCTCGCATCCAACCTATACTTATTTTATTCTCACTAGGGACGTACACACCGTTAAGATTATATATTTGGTCAATATTCTCTGGATTTTTCTCCTCATAATACTCGAAGTTGTCGTAAAATATACTTGATGGGTAACTACTTAAACTCCCCAATAAGTCAAAATAAAATCGCGTCATAGCATCAAAATAATTATAATTTGACTCACCAGTTGGATATTCTCTATTTCCCTGTTCAACACCGCCATTAGCACCCCTAGCGTGGCTAGGATGCGTATCAATTATAATTTGATGCCATTCTCCCGTACTTTCTAGGTTGAGATAGTGGTAATAATGTTGCCCACCGGACTCTGGACTTTTAGTATCTCCAGTAGAAGACCTAAAATAAGTTCCAAAATGAGCATTTGCTTGACCATTACCTTTCTTCACTACTCCTGGTGGTAATTTTACCCAGAAACGTAATCGATTATATTTGTTAAATTCCCAGCTACCTGAATCAATATAGTCTCTTGAATTTCCCCAAGTGGAACCATTATTTGGATAAAACTGAGTATAAGCATTCCCTGAGTCAATCGTAACTTTTAGGCTATAGCCTCCAGAGAATGATGTCTCGTTTGTAACAATCTCGGAACCAGGGTCTGGCCCTTCCGTAGGATCGCCCTCATATTGATTCCATAGATATCTTGAAGAAGGATTTGTTTGATTTGGCTGGACAACCTTTAAAATACCATCATCAAAACTGGACAACACTAAAGAATCGGAAAATACTGGAAAAGATAAAGCGCCTAATATAATTAATAAAAACCTTCTAATAAAATTCAAAAAAAATTGTATTCTCATGATACCCACCTACAAAAAATATAAAGAATAAAGCCCAACTAGATAAATCAATATTAAACTAATAATATTAATAAGGTCTGAACAATTGAATCAACAATTCAAATCTCTACAAAAAACACACATACAAAAACATACATACAAAAACATACATACAAAAACATACATACAAAAACATACAATTCTTTGGTAGCTTTAGCTCTAAATATGACATTTCAAATAAACCTTGTAGTTAGCAACTCCACCAATTCTGATGCCTTATTTGACCTACTATATTTAATATAATCAGTATTTGGAGTAAATCCCCCTAACATTAGGTTCATAATAGCATCTTTAATTGATTCAACATCCGATTCTTCAACTGAAAATCCATTTGACAAATCATTTATTAAATCTTCAGTTGCACCACCTTTCCCGACTAATCCTAGAATTGGATTTCCTGTAGCTATATATTCATAAAGCTTACCTGGTATTTGATTGTTAAAATTTCTTCCCTGTAAAACCAATAACCCATCCGCATTTTTCATTTCTTGAATAGAATCACTAAAAGATATTGATGGAAGAAACTCCACAATATCTTTTAAATTAAATTTCGCAATATCTGATTCATAATTAACGCCATCTCCAGAACCTCTAAATCGCAGTTTGAAATTAGCTTTACTAATCTTCTCAGACCTTAATAAACATGAAATGGCCTTAAACAAAGGCAATGGGTCTCTCCCCAAAGGATACAACGCACCACTATAGAGCATAGTAAATGCAGACCCTATTAATTTTTTCTTAACTATATTTTCAAAATAATCATCATCATATCCATTTTCAATAACCACTAGTTTTTTACCATCAAACTGCGGATAAGCTCGGTGATATAAATCACGCATTTTCTGCGTCGCAAACACAACTAAGTCGGCATATGTAAGTGTATCCTCATCAATTGTTTTTGCTTGCTTAGTAATATTTTTATAATTTTCTTCACAATGACTATGTAGAGGATCACGAAAGTCGGCAACCCAAGGCTTCCCCGTTTTTAATTTAAGTTTCAAGGCAATCTTATGAGCAGTCGAAATAGGAAAAGTAGACCAAATAACATCGGGTTCATGTTCTTTAATCATAGACATACCAACGCGCCAACCATGATAAAACCATGGCGCCATTTTATCTGGATCCTCTAAAAAACCGAGATACTTTCCCTTAATAGATAAATGAACCGAAACATCCAAAGCAAACGCTCTGCGAACGTTCTTCTGAATTTCCGGTGACACTTTTATTGTATGGTCTAGTTTTTGATAAATGCGAGGGTGTGCACTCAAAATCAAGGGCTGCCAACCATTTTTAAGCAAGTTTTCAGCAAAATGATACGTTCTTTGCACTCCGGCACTCAAACAAGGTGGATAATCTGCGGCGATCATTAAAATTTTTGGCATACTTAATTTAACTCCCTTGTAAAAGCTTACGCTGACAATATTCTAGTCCATCTATATATTTTTTGGCTTGTGCTAAATTTGAAAAATCACCACCAAAGCGTGGTAATAAATATTTTTTTGAATCAGCAGACACCAAACCAAACTCGGATGTAACAGCGGTTTGATAGCCACATTTTTTGAGCTCTATCACCTCTGTTTCGCGGTAATCTTCGCTTTGTCCGTTTGGATAACAAAACGATACCACTTTGATATCCAATTCTAATTCAATACGTTCTTTCGACAGCCTCATTTCTGTATTGACTTTTTCTTGTGTTTCTCTCGATAAAATAGGGTGGGTCAGCGAGTGTGATCCAATTTCAACTAGACCAGATTCATTGATCTCGCGTAGTTGAGGCCAATTCATAAGAGCCCGATTCATATCGGCCAACTCTTCTTGATAGTGATATTCGTCGCTGATAAGCGCTTTCATCTTTTGTTCACGCTGATCTTGGTCTAGTTTTTTTAGCTCATCAATCAAGGGCATTAACTCTGCCGAGTTTAGCTCTAGCGCACCTTTTTCGTAAGCATCAAAGATAACTTCTGGCCAAAGAGTATTATCTTTATCGATAAGGCCTGGGCATATAAAGATAGATGCTTTAACACCATATTTTTTCAGCAAAGGATAAGCCAAATAATAAAATGACTGAAAGCCGTCATCAAAGGTCAGCACCACAGCATATTTTGGATAAACACCATGTTCGTGATGAAATGCTACTAGCTCACCAAGTGTATAAAACTGATAATATTTTTTGCAGTAAATAAGTAGCTTTTCAAATAAATTCACGTTCAAACAATCTAAATATTTGTCTGTTTCACCCTCGCTGTAGACTTTATGAAACATAATTATTTTAGGTTTATGTGCCGTCACTAGGCGTGCGAGTTTGTTAAAACCCAGCAGCGCCATACATTCCATAATAAAAATCTTTAGCTTGCTTCTGCTAGAAATAATACCCGAATAGGATGGCATCATTTTATTGGATTCTCGATTGCCGTTTTGTATACGTCTAGCACTTTTTGGGCACACCAATCCCAATTATATCGACTGAATACCATGGCGTTTTGCTCACGTTGATAGTCTCTACCGAGCACATTAGATAAAGCTAACCCAAGGGATGCACTATCGTCACTTGGTACACACTCACCGATATTAGGTTCAGACTCTATAATTTCTTTAACTGCACCTACGTCTGTTGCTACAGATGGGCAGCCACAAGATAAGGCCTCGGTTAATACATTGGGGCTACCCTCGCCTCTACTCGCCAAACAAAAAACATCGGCAGCATTATACCAGTCGACTAATTCCTGATTTGCTACTCCTCCCTGAAACACTACATTATTTTCTAGTTTTAATTTCGCGATCATACCTTTTAACTCGCCAGTAAAATCGTCTGCAGGGTCAGGAGTGCCGATGATATATAGCTTAATATCCTTGCAAGTAGACTTCTCAATAATCTCTGGTAGCGCATTAATGATTAAATCGAAGCCTTTGGGTTTCACAATACGCCCAATTGAAATGATGACTTTTTCAGTTGCGGGTATATTTAGCTTTTTTCTCGCATCGTTCTTGCTGATAAAACCAAAGCGTTCCGTATCCACACCATTACGTATGACTTGGTGTTTTTCTTCAGCAGCACCAAGCCCAATACTGACTTTTTTTAAGTCATGGCTTAGAGCAATAATTTGGTCTGCTTGTTTTAAATAATGCTTCACTATATTTTTTCTGAAACCAGGATCGGGTATATGAAATGCCTCGTAGCCTCTTAATGAAACTAAGTAGGGTTTATGGTGTGCTCTAGAAAGAAAATGCCCTGTTGGTAAGTCTGGATAAGTCCAATGTAAATCGATTAAATCGAATTCATAGGTTTTTAGCTCATTTGTTAAAATACGCTTTACTGCCAATTTATAAGAAAAGGCTTCTAGCGTTTTTAAATATTTAGGAATAGAAAAAAAGCGTGGGTGGAAAACCTCTAGATTCCCCAGTGTTATTTTTTCTGGTATTCGTTCTAAATAAACGTACTGACTAAGCTTTGAATGAATTGGTGACCAAGGGATAGGGTTAATAACTTTTATATCTACATACTTGCTTAGCGCGTTTAAACGGTTGTATACAAAAATACCATGGTTAGGTTGCTCTGTATTAGGAAATAAATAGCTCAGTGCTAGTACTTTCATTTTAGCCATGTTGTTTTAACCACTCTTCTAAGACAACTAATTGCCAGATTAGCCTGTGATGGTCTTTCTTACCTTGCTGATGCTCTTCAAGTGTTTTTCTGATGACGTTTTTATCAAAGTAGGTGTTGAGTTTTGCTTTATCATTAAGCAATAAGCTATTGCTGTAATCTTTCAGCTCGCCTTGGAACATCAGTTTTAAGGGGGTGGGAAAGCCCATTTTTTGACGATAAATAATTTCATCTGGCAGCAGGCCTTCCATCATTTTCTTGAGTAGATATTTGCCTTGGCCTTTATGCACTTTATATTTTGCAGGCATACGAGCAGCAAATTCTACCAAACGATAATCTAAAAATGGCACTCTTAGCTCTAAAGACGAGGCCATACTCATTCTGTCTGCTTTAATCAGAAGGTCATCGACTAGCCAGGTTTTGGTATCAAAATAAAGCATACGGCTGAGTACATCTTTTGTTTTCTTGGAAAAAAGACGTGATAAAAATGTTGTGGTTTCTTTTAACACAGCGCTTTCTGTTAGAGATTTTTTGAAACTTGCTGTATATAACTGTTCTTTAATACGTGCATCGTAGGTAGATATGCCTTTATAACGCTCTTCCATGGGGAGGCTTGCTAGTTGTAAGTATTTGCCTATTTTGCTGGTTTTAATCCCTGGCAGTTTTGACAATAAACCAAAAAGTTTAGCGCCCCCACTACCGGCGACGGCACGCATTTTTTCTATTACCAGCATATAGCGATAAAGATCGTAGCCGCCGAATATTTCATCTGAGCCTTCACCCGATAAAACCACCGTGACATCCTGGGTGGTCATTTGTGATAGAAAGTGCAAGGCAATCGCTGCTGATTCGGTAACAGGCTCATCCATTAAGCGTACATATTCGGGGATAAAATCACGAAAGGTTTCTGGCTTTAGCATCAGTTCATGATGATTGGTATTGAACTTTTCCGCTATCATCCTTGCATACTTTGTTTCGTTAAAATCTTTACCAAAATCGAAGGCAACTGAATAGGTTTGAAGTTGTTCTTGGGTTCGCTCTGCTAGTAAACCCACGACGGCACTCGAGTCTATTCCACCACTTAGGAAAATACCTAAAGGTACGTCACTTCTTAGGCGAAGATCTATAGCATCGTTTAATAGCGCTTTACCTTCTGTCAAATAGTAATCGAAACCTTTATCTTCTTGCTCTTCAAAGGGTATATCCCAATAGCTACTCGTGGTAAACGTAGCGCTTGTAAAATCGTACAGCGCTCTATGTCCCGGCAAAAGGCGCATAATACCTTCTTGTAGAGTATATTCACCGGGGACATAGCCAAAGCTCATATACTGGTCGATCAAGGAGGCCAAGACCTTTGGCTTGTGTGGTAAAGCCAGCTCTATCGCTTTGCATTCTGAGGCAAACATAAAGCTGTTTTCATTCACAAAATAATAAAAAGGTTTTATGCCCAAGCGATCACGATACATGATGAGCTGTTGTTTAGCCGGATCCCAGATGGCAATCGCAAACATGCCATTGAACTGGTGAACACACTCATCGCCAAAGGCTAAATAAGCTTTTAAGATAACTTCGGTATCTGATTCGGTTTTGAATTCATAACCTTTGGTGATTAAGGTTTTTCTTATTTCCCGGTAGTTAAATACCTCCCCATTGAAGACAATCACACAGCCAGAGGTGTCATCGATCATGGGTTGGTGGCCGTTATGGCTTCGATCAATAATACTTAATCTACGATGTCCGAGCACAACGCTATCGTCATTACCCGACCAAAGCCCACTATCGTCTGGGCCACGATAGGTGAAGCTATCTCGCATTGTCTTAACCATTTCTAGATCTATGGCTACTTTAGGCTTTACGACACCGACGATTCCACACATGGGTTTTCCTTTAGATCGATCTCTTTAATGTTTACAGATATTGTTGATGCCACATTTCAAAACAGAGTAGTGTCCAGATATGGCGTGAAAGATCAACTCGACAACCTTTCTTTTCAAATTGTCGCCATAAGTCGGCAACTTCTTTCGTCTTAAATACACCACTCTTAGAATATTGACCAGATAAGAGTAAATCACCCACTCTTTCTTTTAAGTCACTTAATAACCATTCTCTTAATGGGGCTGTAAATCCTTGCTTCTTTCTATCCATTATTCTTTTAGGAAGAAGATCCGACATACAATTTTTTAGCAGCATTTTACGCTGCTCACCGTGCATTTTATATTCAGTCGGTTGGCTAAACGCAAATTCAACCACTTTATGTTCTAGTAAAGGCACCCTCACCTCTAATGAGTGAGCCATGCTCATCTTATCTACTTTCATAAGAATATCTTCAACTAGATAAGACTTCATATCTACAAATTGTGCAGCTTTCACATCATCCCAGCTTGAGGCGATTTCAGAATAATATTTCTCTAAAGGGTAAGGTTGGGTCATAACTTCAGTTAAGACATCATCACGTAACAAACGATGAATATGCTGTGCATCAAAGCAATTAGTTAAATTCTGGTGGCGAACTTGAGGCGTTGCTCCAATATTCTTTAGAAACGTTGCGCCTCTTATATTATATGGTAGCTGTTCTGATATAGGGGCAATCAAACCTTTTTTAAACCATTCAGGGATTTTCTGAGTCGATTGAGACAAACTTAGAAGCTCTTGATACCAGTTATAACCAGCAAAGATTTCATCACCTCCATCTCCTGATAAACATACCTTAACCCTTTTTCTGGTCTCTTTGCATAAGTAGTACGTCGGTATTGCAGACGAGTCTGCATAAGGTTCATCCATATGCCAAATAATTTTATCAAGACTGCCACCTACATCAATTTCGACACTATCATCCCAATGATTTGATGAAAATAGCCTAGCAACCTCTGCTGCATATTGACGCTCATCCAGCCTTGAGTCTAATGAATTAAAACCAACACAATGCGTTAATACTGGATCATTTTGATGTTTTGACATCAAAGCAACAATAGTGGAAGAGTCGACACCGCCACTTAAAAAAGCACCGATGGGTACATCACCCATTAAGCATGACTTAACTGATTTCTCAACATTATCTCGCAACACCAAACTAGCATCATCGAAACTTAACTGATTTCCATTTTCAGTAACATCTGATATGGACCAATATTTTTGAATATTTATTCCCGCCTCCTCTACTGTAAGAGTATGCCCTGGCGAGAGTTTATAAATATTGTCAAAAAACGTTTGCTCTCCCGGGCAATAACTTGTATGTAAAAAACTACTGAGTGGTTTAATGTTGAGTGTTTTATCAATCAGTCTATTAGCAAGAATCCCTTTAATTTCAGAACTAAAAACAAAGTTTCTTTTGTCCCAATAGTAATAGAATGGCTTAACGCCTAATCTATCCCTTGCACAAAACAAACGCTTTCTCTTTCGATCCCATATACTAAAAGCAAACATACCACTTAAGTGTGAGACACATTGAACACCCCACTCATTATAAGCTTGAACTATTACTTCTGTATCCGACTGGGTAATAAATGCATGCCCTTTAGCTTGTAGTTGCGAACGCAATTCCCGGTAGTTATATATTTCGCCGTTAAACACAATCACCAAGTCACCGGCCTGATTTTTAAGCGGCTGCTGACCTGTTGATAAATCCAATATACTTAAGCGCTGATGGCCTAATACAACCGGGAAGTCTGGTGCACTATATATTCCATGTTCATCCGGACCACGGTGTTGGATCGCACGACACATAGTTTGCACGTTAGCAGCCATTGCGTCTTTTGAAATACTTGATGAAAAGTTAATATGCCCCGCTATGCCGCACATTACGATAAACTCTTATTATTCATAGACTGTTGAGTAAGTGTTTGTTTGGTAGGCCATTCAGACTGAATTTTTGTATAAATGGCGCTTAACAATCCTATTAGTAGAATATCTATTTCTAACCTTAAGCTGTTTGAAAACATACTAGACACCATTAAAGCGACTAGCGCACAAACACCCCCTAAATACATAATATAAAGGTTTCCTGTGGCTTTATCTAAATGAATAATTTTTTGGCGCATTTTAAATAAGCGCCTGACAAATATGTAAATAATCAGGATATAAAATATCGCCCCCACAAGCCCAAAATCGACCAATAAAGACGTTAATAAATTATGAGAACCTCGAGCCCTTCCGCCCGCTGTAGTTGTTAAATAGCTACTATCGATGTAATCCGGACTTAAGACTAATGTACCTCGATGACCATACCCTAGAACAGGCTGTTCACTAAACATCTTTAATTGCGCTTCTATAATCACCAAGCGTGATTCTGCACTTTTATCACGCTCTTCCTCTGGCCCAGCAGCTTGGCCCAACCGATCAATTAAATCTGCCGGCACAAGTTGAACAGCTCCAATAAC
>CAXBKC010000082.1:0-11174 GCA_963975615.1 uncultured Oleiphilus sp. | reverse complement strand
AGATCCTTATTCGTATGTCTGATCTTCAGCAGTCGAGTTATATGAAAAGCAATTCTGGTGAAGAGGCAAGCTTAGGGCAGTCCTTCCGTTTTGAACTTTCAGTTAAGGGCGACTTAAATGAAAAAGAGCTGCAGGCTATTAATAGTGTTCTTGAGCAGGTAGATAACATCTCATCGCTATTTTTTAGTGACCAATTTGAAGCTGCATTTAATTCAGCATTAAATCTCGGTTTTGATGCGGAACAAATTGCCAGTTTCTCTTTAGATTTATCGAAGCTGCAGGTACAAGAAGTACGTGTATATGAAAGTAGTTCTAAGGATGCCTTGGATTCTTATAAGCGTAATCAGCCATTAATTAATATGGCGCAGCAGTTTGAGCGTTTAGAGTCTTTGCTTGAGCCGCTTGATCGGTTTGAAAAGCTGAGCTCAATGATTGAGGCCTTGGTTGCTAAAGCGGTTGATCGTTTTTCTGTTGATGAGCGTAAATCTGATCCGGGTCTCGATGAGCGTATACTGAACTTTCAAGACTTCTCTAAGAGTCTGCTAGACGGAGTATTAGCTCAGAACGATTGATGGTTAAATGCGTGTTGTCGTAAAGCTTGTGATGTGAATTTATGAGTTATCTATTTTAATTTGCTCACCCGATTTGATTTAAAAATATAGCAAATGTTTTAAAAAGAGCCGATTAGTGCTCTTTTTTTTTAGAAAAAAATTAGAAACACGATACTCATTATATGTTGAGCTCGTTTTTAGTATGGTAGAGTACGCGATCTTTCAAAAATAGGCTTTAGTGGACAGTTCTGTTCCTAACCAGTGACTTAATAAAAGTAAAATAACAGGTGAATGTTGTTATGAAGACGGCCGATATCCGTAGTGCATTTTTAGATTATTTTAAGCGTAATGGTCATGAGATACTTGACAGTAGTTCACTTGTTCCTGCTGATGATCCAACCTTGTTATTTACAAATGCGGGTATGAATCAGTTTAAAGACCTTTTCTTAGGTAAAGAATCAAGAGCCTATTCACGTGCTACAACTTCGCAAAAATGCGTTCGGGCTGGCGGTAAGCATAATGATTTAGAGAACGTCGGTTACACAGCAAGGCACCATACTTTTTTCGAAATGCTGGGTAATTTCAGTTTTGGTGATTATTTCAAAGAAGATGCAATTCGTTTTGCGTGGGAGTTTTTGACCAAAGAATTAGCAATTCCGGCTGAAAAGTTATGGGTGACTGTTTATAAGGATGATAAAGAAGCAGAAGATATTTGGTTTAATGAAATTGGAATTAACCAAGCTCGCTTCTCTCGTTTAGGTGAGGCAGATAATTTTTGGTCCATGGGTGACACAGGTCCATGTGGCCCTTGTACAGAAATATTTTATGATCACGGTGCTGATATTGCTGGTGATCCGCCAGGCGGACCAAATGATGACGGTGATCGTTATATAGAAATCTGGAATTTAGTGTTTATGCAGTTTAACCGAACTGCAGATGGAGAAATGCACGCGTTACCTAAACCTTCTGTCGATACGGGGATGGGTTTAGAAAGAATTGCAGCTGTTTTACAGGACGTCCATAGCAATTATGAGATTGATATCTTTCAAGCGCTATTGAATGGAACTTCTCAAGTATTAGGTGGTGTGCCAACGACAGAGAAGTCGCTTCGTGTAATCGCTGATCATATTCGCTCTGCAGCATTTTTGATCACAGATGGCATTATGCCTTCAAATGAAGGTAGAGGTTACACCTTAAGGCGAATTATTCGAAGAGCTATTCGACATGGTAATAAGCTCGGTGCTTCAGAGCCATTCTTTTATAAGTTGGTGGAAATTCTTGCCTCTATTATGGGGGAGGCATATCCAGAACTTTTAGTCTCGAAAACTCAAGTAGAGAAAATTCTTCTTCAAGAAGAAGAACAGTTCACTAAGACGCTTGATAAAGGGATGAAAGTCTTAGAGCAAGATGTATCTGAGCTTAAGGGTAATGTTATTTCAGGTGAAACTGTTTTTGCGCTTTATGATACTTATGGGTTCCCTGTCGATTTAACCAATGATATTGCCCGTGAGCGCGGCTTAGAATTAGATCATGCCGGTTATGAAGCCGCTATGGAGGCGCAGCGTGAAAGAGCGCGCTCTTCAAGTAAGTTTGGTATGGATTACAATGCGAGTCTTGATGTTAAAGGTGAGACCAGCTTTGTTGGCTATGAGAGTTTAGAAAACTCCGCTTCTGTTGTGGCGGTCTTGCTTGATGGTAAAGAGGCTTCGGTTCAGCAAGGGCAGGAATGTTTTGTTATTTTAGATTCTACGCCGTTTTATGCTGAGTCTGGTGGCCAAGCTGGCGATAAGGGGTGTTTGACTTGGAGTGGCGGTCAGGCTTTAGTGCTAGATACACAAAAGGATGGTTTGCATTTTATTCATCGCTGCAAAATTGAACGGGGAGAATTTAAGGCTGGTTTGACTGTTGAAACTTCAGTTGATCCAGTGGTGCGGGATGCAACCGCGCTTAATCATTCGGCAACGCACTTATTGCATGCGGCCTTGAGGGATATTCTGGGTGAGCATGTTGTTCAAAAAGGCTCTTTAGTTAATGCGGAGCGTCTTCGTTTTGATTTCGCTCATTACGAAGGGATTACACGTCAACAATTAGACGAGCTTGAATCTCTAGTTAATGAGAAGATTCGAGAAAACACACAAGTTACAACGACTTTAACTGATATTGCCAAGGCAAAAAAAATGGGCGCCATGGCGCTATTTGGTGAAAAATATGGTGAACAAGTTCGTGTGCTTTCCATGGGAAGTAAAAATTTCTCAGTTGAGTTGTGTGGTGGAACCCATGTTCAGAGAACGGGTGATATTGGCTCTTTAGTTATTATATCTGAAGGTGGTATCTCTTCGGGGGTTCGTAGAATTGAAGCTTTAACGGGTTCTGAAGCTGAAAAATGGAATCGTGAGAGTATGCGGACGCTTCAGTCTCTATATTCTTTGTTTAAAGGCAATCGAGACAGTCTTATCGAAAAGGCTGGGGTAGTTGTTGATCGATTAAAAGTTACTGAGAAACAGCTTGAAATGTATAAAGCTAAGGCGGCATCAACCGCTGGTGCTGATTTGGCGAGCCAGGCACTTGAAGTTTCTGGTGTTAAAGTGGTTTCGGCAAAATTGGATGGTTTAGATCGAAAAGGCTTGATGGACGCTGCTGATAAATTAAAAAACCAGTTAGCTAATGCTGTGATTGTACTGGCGACAATCGAGGACGATAAGGTTGTTCTTATTGCAAGTGTGAGTAAAGATTTGTCGAAAAAGCTTCCTGCAGGTGAGTTAATGAAAGAGATTTCCGTTGAGGTTGGCGGTAAGGGCGGAGGTCGTCCTGATATGGCTCAGGGCGGTGGTCCTGAGGTGTCGGGCCTTCAAAAATGTTTAGAAAAGGTTCAAATCTGGGTTGCAAGTAAGCTATAATCTCCCGCTTTTTGAAGATATGTTCATTATTTGCTATTTTCTGAGGTGATTTGATGGCTCTTTATGTACAGAAATTTGGTGGTACATCGGTAGGTAGTGTTGAGCGTATTGAAGCGGTTGCAAAAAAATTGGCCGGCTTTCGTGCTCAAGGGCATGATTTAGTTGTAGTTGTTTCTGCTATGAGTGGAGAGACAAATCGACTATTGTCTTTATCTTCAGCGATTACCGACGAGCCTGTTGCACGCGAGTTGGATGTATTGTTGTCTACGGGAGAGCAGGTAACTATCGCTCTTTTAAGTATGGCGCTCGAAGTGATAGGTTGTCCGGCGAAGTCATATACCGGCTCGCAAGTAAAAATATTAACGGATCAGGCTCATACAAAAGCTCGTATCTTAGATATAGACGAAAAAAATATCCGGGAAGATCTTAATCTGGGGAACGTTGTTGTTGTTGCTGGATTTCAGGGTGTTGATAGTTTAGGTAATATAACGACACTAGGTCGTGGTGGGTCGGATACCACGGCAGTCGCGTTAGCCGCTGCACTTAAAGCAGATGAATGCCAAATTTATACTGACGTTGATGGTGTATATACGACAGACCCTAGGGTCGTCCCAACAGCGCGTCGAATGGAAAAAATTACGTTTGAAGAGATGCTAGAAATGGCAAGTCTCGGCTCAAAGATTCTTCAGATACGTTCTGTTGAGTTTGCGGGTAAATATAATGTGCCTTTGAGGGTTTTATCTAGCTTTGAAGATGGGCCAGGTACATTAATTACGACTGAGGGTGATGAGAATATGGAGCAGCCAGTAGTTTCAGGGGTAGCATTCAATCGTGATGAGGCAAAATTAACATTGGTTGGTGTGCCGGATATTCCTGGGATCGCCTCAAAGATTCTGAGACCAATTAGTGACCAAAATATTGAAGTCGACATGATAGTGCAGAATGTCGGCTTAGATAAAAAAACAGACTTTACTTTTACTGTCCATAAAAATGACTATAAAAGAGCTAAGGCTGTGTTGCAGGAAGTTTGCGGAAAGTTAGGTGCAGATAGCGCTACAGGAGATGATCAGATTGCGAAGGTGTCTATCGTTGGTGTAGGTATGCGCTCCCATGCGGGCGTCGCTACAAAAATGTTTGAGGCTTTGTCTGACGAAGGTATTAATATCCAGATGATATCTACGTCTGAAATAAAAATATCTGTAGTGATTGATGAGAGGTATTTGGAGTTGGCTGTAAGGTCTCTTCATGATGCTTTTCAATTGGGTGCCGAAACCACCTGATAGTAGCTGATTCTCGTATACCATAAATATAACCCATACAAAAAAATACAGCTTATTCTCTGAAAAAACTGTCTTTTTCTGAGTTATGAATAATACTCTTTAATGGGTGTTAAATGTGCTCATAGATAAAGCTAAAATTGGAAAGTTGTATATAAAAAGGAGTAAGAAATGTTAATACTAACACGCCGTGTAGGTGAGACTTTGATGGTTGGTGATGAAGTTACAGTGACTGTGCTAGGTGTCAAAGGCAATCAAGTCAGAATTGGTGTTAATGCGCCTAAAGATGTGTCTGTTCATAGAGAAGAGATTTATCAGCGAATTCAAAAAGAAAAATCTGACGCACAGCAGTCTGGTGAGTAGAGTTCGTATAAAAAACAACCAAGCTTTTGAAAAATAAAAAATAATTGCCCTCAGCGGTTGGCATTTTAAAAAAATGTGTTAATATACGCCGCGTCTTAAGGAGAGATGGCCGAGAGGCTGAAGGCGCGCCCCTGCTAAGGGCGTATGGGGTTAAACCCATCGAGGGTTCGAATCCCTCTCTCTCCGCCATTAGACAATTAAAGTTAAGCGGCTGTAGCTCAGCTGGATAGAGTACCTGGCTACGAACCAGGCGGTCGGAGGTTCGAATCCTCCCAGCCGCGCCACTTTAATTTCTTCTAATGCATTTCATCTGCGGCTGTAGCTCAGCTGGATAGAGTATCTGGCTTCGAACCAGGTGGTCGCAGGTTCGAATCCTGCCAGCCGCGCCAAATTTAAATTCCCCCAACTAAAATTCATATTTCACTTTATCTGCTGTATTAGTAGATGAGTGTTAAATCATCTATTTGCTTGTGTTTTTGTTATTTAGTTCTATTTTTTCCTAGCTATTTTGTTGCCTCATTGGGCCTTAGCAGGTAAATTAGCGTGGCTTAAATTATAAGTATTATTATCATTAAATTGGCAATAAAAGCTGATTTAGTTTACTGGACTAACCCAACACTTAGGTAGGTAGTCGCAATATGTCTGAATTAATGACTGATGCAATCAACTTGATGATCGTTGGTATGGGGTTTGTTTTTGTTTTCTTAGTAATTCTTGTCTTTTTGACAAGTCTTATGTCGAAGATGGTGACAAAGTACTTACCAGCTCCAGAGCCTGTTGCAGCAAAAGCATCTAAAACGAAAAAACCTAACGCATCTCCTGATGCACAATTGCTAGCAGTACTCTCTGCTGCAGTTTCTGAATATCGCTCTGACCAAAAGAAGTGAGCGTGACAAGATTGAACCTTTAAAGAAGGCTTAAAAAATGACTGACTCAAAGAAAAAACTGGGTATTACTGATGTTGTTCTTCGTGATGCGCATCAATCTATCCTTGCTACACGTATGCGCATCGATGACATGTTACCAATCGGTGAAAAACTAGATCAAGTGGGCTACTGGTCTCTTGAATCTTGGGGTGGCGCGACATTTGATTCCTGTATTCGCTTTATTGGTGAAGATCCTTGGGATCGTATTCGTGAATTAAAAAAAGTGATGCCAAATACTAAGCAGCAAATGTTGTTAAGAGGGCAGAATCTTTTAGGTTATCGCCATTATGCAGATGACGTAGTAGATAAGTTTGTTGAACGAGCAGTTAAAAACGGTGTTGAAGTGTTCCGTGTTTTTGACGCCATGAATGATCCTCGCAATCTTGATCGAGCGCTAAAAGCGGTTAAAGCGAATGGTGCTCATGCTCAGGGTACACTTTCTTATACAACAAGCCCTTTTCATACAATTGAAAGCTGGGTTCAGTTAGCAAAACAAATTGAAGATTTGGGTGCAGACTCTATCGCAATTAAAGATATGGCGGGAACCTTAACGCCTTATGCTGCATTTGAATTAGTAAGTCGTCTAAAGGCGCAAACAAATCTTGAGGTGCAATTGCACGCTCATGCAACGTCTGGCTTATCAGACATGACAATTTTAAAAGCTGTTGAAGCTGGAATTGATCGTGTTGATACTGCAATTTCTTCTATGTCGATGACGTATGGTCATACAGCGACAGAAAGTGTTGTTGCTGCATTGGCGGGTACGGATCGTGATACCGGTTTGAATATAACTTTGTTAGAAGAAATAGCTGCTTACTTCAGAGAAGTACGTAAAAAATACGTGAAATTTGAAGGTTCGCTTCGTGGTACTGACTCTCGTATTCTGATTGCTCAAGTTCCGGGTGGTATGTTGACCAATATGGAAAATCAACTTAAAGAGCAGGGTGCTGCTGATAAGTTTGATGAAGTGTTGGCCGAGATACCGCGTGTTCGTGAAGATTTAGGCTTTATTCCGTTAGTTACGCCTACTTCCCAGATTGTGGGTACGCAAGCAGTACTAAACGTTCTGACTGGAGAACGATACAAGTCTATCTCTAAAGAAACTGCAGGTATCTGGAAGGGTGAATATGGTGCTGCCCCTTCAGCGTATAATAAAGAGCTTCAGGATAGAGTGCTTGACGGAAAAGAGCCTATTACTTGTCGTCCTGGTGATTTATTAGAGCCAGAGATGGATAAGCTTACTGCAGAAGTTGAAAAAGCGGCTGCGGATACCGGATTTAAGTTAGCGGATGATATCGTTGATGATGTGCTTACTTATGCTCTGTTCCCACAAATCGGATTAAAATTCCTTCAAAATCGTGGAAATAAAGATGCATTTGAGCCGATGCCATCAGCGGATGATGTTAAGTCTTCTAAGGGTGGAAAAGGCGTTTATACGATAAATGTCGGTGGCCAGTCTTACGTGGTTGAAGTTGAAGAGGGTGGAGACATCACTGGTATGGTTCCAGTTTCTGGTGGTGCTTCAATTGCTTCTCCGAGTGCTGCAGCTCCAGCTGCAGGCGGTGGTGAGCCAGTACCTTCTCCTCTGGCCGGCAATATTTTTAAAGTTATTGTGTCTCCGGGTGAGGAAGTTGAAGAGGGTGAGTTGCTCATTATTCTTGAAGCTATGAAGATGGAAACAGAAATTCGTGCACCACGTGCTGGCACTGTTGGTTCTATCAGCGTCAAGGTAGGTGATTCAGTTTCAGTTGGCGATACGCTGCTAAATATATAAGGGCACACTATCAATGGAGAATATAGCTAATTTATGGACCGGTAGTGGTCTATATAATATTACAGGTGGCCAGTTCGCGATGATCGTGATCTGCCTTTGTCTTCTATATATGGCTATCAAGAAAAAGTTTGAGCCATTACTATTATTGCCAATTGGTTTCGGTGGGATTTTAGCGAATATTCCTGAGGCTGGCCTTGCCTTATCGGCGGTTGAAAATGCAATCCATTTTCATAAGCCTGACGTTATTGTTGCTTTGGCTGAGGTATTTAAGGTGCCGTTCGAAGCTGGGCAAGCTATGACAGATGAAACTATGCAGGCATTTCAGTATGCATATAAACATGCAGATAGTGCGACGTATGCCGCAGCGCATAATATCGCCACTGATAATGGTTATATGAATGGCATGCTTAAGGACTTCTATAACGTTGTTATTGGTTCAATGGCTGGGCCTTTGCTTATTTTTATGGGTGTTGGTGCCATGACTGACTTTGGCCCTATGCTAGCCAATCCGAAAACTATCTTGTTGGGCGCCGCTGCTCAGTTCGGTATTTTTGGTACAGTTTTAGGTGCAGCTTTTCTGACCAGTTTGGGTCTTGATGGCATGTCCTTTACGATAAAAGAGGCTGCTACTATTGGTATTATTGGTGGTGCAGATGGACCAACTTCAATCTTTGTTGCTAGTCAGCTTGCTCCGCATTTATTGGGCGCAATTGCTGTCGCTGCATATTCATATATGGCTTTGGTGCCTGTAATTCAGCCGCCTATTATGAATTTATTAACGACTAAGGCAGAGCGAAAGATTCAAATGGTTCAGCTTCGAACTGTTGGTCAGACGGAAAAGATTATCTTTCCGATAGTAGTGTTGGTTTTGGTCGCAATGCTTCTTCCAGATGCGGCTCCGCTTTTAGGGATGTTTTGTCTTGGTAACTTGATGAAAGAGTCTGGTGTAGTGGATCGTTTGTCTGATACCGCTCAGAATGCTTTGATTAATATCGTGACTATTTTCCTTGGTTTGTCTGTTGGTTCTAAGCTAAGTGCAGATAAATTTTTGGACTTGCAAACATTAGGTATTTTGTTCTTAGGTATGGCGGCATTTGCCGTAGGAACGGCTACTGGTGTCTTGATGGCTAAGTTGATGAATGTATTTAGTACTAACAAGATAAACCCATTGATTGGTTCTGCTGGTGTTTCAGCTGTGCCGATGGCTGCGCGTGTATCAAATAAAGTTGGCTTGGATAATAATCCACAAAACTTCCTTTTGATGCATGCAATGGGTCCAAACGTTGCGGGTGTTATAGGCTCTGCAGTAGCGGCTGGCGTCATGATTAAGTTCTTGGCAGGTTAATCGCACTTGATATAAAAAACCCAGCATTCGCTGGGTTTTTTTGTTTTAATGCTCTTCGATATTAATGATTTATTCGTTATGAGGCATGTATGAAGAAAGGCAAGCTTGGCTTTGCAGATAAGCTGTTTTGGTCAATATTAAACGGTGTTGAGCAGTATGTTTCGGCTGAAAATTTTATAGTTTCGAACTTGAGCCCTTATGATGAGATTTTATCCGATGGTATTATGTCTGTTCGACATTATCATTCTCTTGAGGAGTCAGAAATAGAGATGGCAGGTGAGAAAATGCCTGTTAGTAAAAAACAATTTAAGGTTCCAGTTGTTCTGATTCCGCCTTTGGCGGCAACCTCAATGATTTTTGATTTGATGCCTCATCGAAGTATCGTCAGGTTTTTTTTGGCGAAAGGTTTTGATGTTTATTTAATCGATTGGGGGGATGTGACGGCAGACCATAGTAATATATCTCTAGAGACGTACGTCATGGATTGGATGCCTAAGGCGCTAGAATCAGTTCGTGAGTGTAGTCAGCAAAAACAGTTATCAATATTTAGTTACTGTATGGGTGGGCTTATATCACTGATGTATCTTGCTACATCGGAAGATACAAATGTTAAAAACCTTATTACAGTGGCTAGTCCTATTGATATGCATCAAAGTGGTGTGGCTGGGAAGGTGCTCTCTGCTATATATCAACCAGCTCAAGCTATCTCTAATATTTTGAATTTCTCTTTAATGGATTTGCCAGCTAGATATTTCCATGTTCCTGGTTGGACGTCATCACTAGTGTTTAAGATGACAAACCCAATGGGCTTGGTGATAAGTTCTTATGAGAAGTTTTTAAATCTTTGGGATCGAGATTATCTTGAGGAAAGTCTGACAATGAGTCAGTGGTTTGATGACATGGTGGACTATCCTGGTGAAACCATACGCGAAATGTCAGTCAATATGATGATTAATAACAAGATGGCTTCTGGAAAAATGAATATAGGTAGTGCGAGAGCTGAATTTAGTCGTGTTCAGTGTTCAATTTTAGCTTTTGCTGGAGATACCGATAAATTAGTTAGTGCGCTTTCTGCTAGAAAAGTATTAGATATTGTCTCTTCCGAAGATAAAGAGTTTTGTATTGTGCCGGGTGGTCATGCAGGTGTATTTGCGGGTAGTAAGGCACCAGAAAATACTTGGAGTATTAGTGCGGATTGGTTAGCTGGTCGTTCAAATTAAGGGTGATAAATGAGTGTTAAGAAAGTATATACATTAAATTACTGGCTTAAAGATGCTTCAGGAAATGTGGTCGATACCTCTGAGGGTGGGCAGCCTATGACTTTTGTTGAAGGGTCGAATCAGGTAATTGAGGGAATTCAAAAGGCAATGGTAGGTCGTGAGATCGGTGATTTGATTGAGGTGACTGTTCCGCCTCAATTAGCTTATGGTTTGCATTTGCCTGATTTGGTTTCCTCAATGCCGATTAGTGCCTTCGATGGCGTTGATGATATTTTAGTAGGAATGAAGTTTCAGACAAATACGGGGGGAGATGCCAAAGTCGTTAAGGTTGTTGAGGTTAAATCGGATTCTGTCACTGTTGATGCTAATCATCCTCTTGCAGGTCTTACTTTGTTGTTTGATCTTGAGCTTTTAGATATTCAAACCGCAGACAAAGATGATTTGATTTCACAGAAAAGCTAAATAAACTGAAATTTACAGTAAAAATAGCTGTTGTGTGCAAAATATATTCAATATTTCATGTGAATTTGAAAACAGCATATATACTTAAGTTTACATAGTAACAATTTCAATATGCTCAGACATGACTGGGTACATATTGTAATGTTTAACATCATTCCCACTAAGGTAAGACTATACTGATGGATGTTGCAGAGCAGAGTGAAGCATGGCGAATTTTGATCGTCGAGGATGATGAGCGTTTAGCTGATCTAACTAAAGAATATTTAGAAAGTAATGGTCTAGTTGTTTCTGTTGAGGCAAATGGTGCTCACGCGGTTGAGCGTATTACTTCAGAAAAGCCAGATTTGGTTGTATTAGAT
>CAXBKC010000081.1:0-11176 GCA_963975615.1 uncultured Oleiphilus sp. | reverse complement strand
GTTTAAATATAGTGAGACAGTAACCGCATTCCCTTCGCTCGTTTCTTGATCTACTTGCCAATTAGCAATTGGAAGCACATCTAAGATTTGAGCTTCAGTCGTGACGTTACCCGCCGCATCTTCAGCACGCCAGTTAATGGTATAACGACCTGGTTTCAGAAGTTCAGAGACTAGATCATGAGTCACAACAACCTCACCATCCAAAGCATCAATGGCAGAGGCAAGACCATCCGGTAAATCGGTTAGTAAGGCCACAGCATCAATCACGACATTACTATCAAGACTAATGATTGGACCATAGTCATCCGCTGTGGGGTCAGTATTATTAATAAACTCATCAAGATTACTAATACCATCGCCATCAAGATCGCCTGTCGCATCACTCGGATCTAGCGGGTCTAAGCCATTCGCCGTTTCAAAGTCATTACTCATACCATCGCCATCGATGTCTGGATCAGCACTATTGCCGACACCATCACCATCCATATCTGCATCTACAACAATAGTGAATGCAGGAAGTGAAGTAGTTTCAGTACCATCAGAAACACCAATAACAATATTAGAGGCTGTGCCCACATCACTATTAGTTGGCGTACCACTAACAACACCAGAACCATTGACTGAAAGCCAGGTAGGTTGATTACTTAGTTGATAATTTAAGCTCGCACCCACATCAACATCGGCACCGATAACAGTAAAGCTATAAGCAACACCTTCAACTGCCGTAGTAATCGGTGTTCCGGTAATCGTTGGCGCATCGTTGGTGTTCGCGACTGTTATAGTGAAATCTTGATCAACATCGATCGTGCCATCATTAACACGCAGTTTAACCACATGAGGTCCGACATCATCATTATCTGGCGTGCCGCTTAACACGCCAGTATTGGCTGTAAAACTTAACCAAGCAGGTAAAGTCGGCGCACTTAAGGTCAGCGTATCGCCGGCATTAGCATCCGTGACCGTGAAGGTATAGGAATATAAAGCATCCTCATCAATCGTGGTTACCGCAGTGCTGGTAATAACAGGCGCAACATTATCATCATCGGTCAAGGTAATGGTTTGTTGCTGAACTGCATTTTCAGTCGCTCCACCGCCCGTGACACTGGTAATATCAATAATAATGGTTTCGCTATCTTCGCTATTGGCATCATCAATACTATTAATGCCGGTAGCCGCATTTGCTGTGGTGCTACCAGCAACAACAACGATAGATGCGCTTGGTACACCATAGTCAGCTCCACTTGTGGCGGTGCCTGAGTAGCCTAAGTTGACGGTGACATTTTCATAGGTAGGGTGACTTAGGCTTGCCGTAATAGTTGAAGTACCACCCGTTTCAATAATCGTATTGCTGCCAACTGAAAGCGATACCGTGGGTGCACTTTCTGCATCGGTAATACTAATCGTTTGTTGATTCGTAGTACCTTCGTTGCCAACAGACACACTACTGATATCGACAATAACGGTTTCAGCTATTGCTGCATCGTAAAGCGTATCGGCAACTCCCGTTACTGTTGAAGTGCCTGTTGAGCTACCTGAAGAGATCGTTATGCTATCTGACTTTGTGTAGTCCGTAGCGATAGTTGCGGTGCCGCTATAAGCCAAGTTAACAGTAATATCGACAGGCCATTGATTGTTCAAACTGCCTGACAAAGTAGCCGTTAAGGTAGAACTTCCGCCATCTTCTGCAATGGTATTCGTCGACGCCGTTAAATCAACACCGGGTAAATTCGCATACACTGCATCAGCGTTTTGGTTAATGGCTGTTGTATATGCACTTCCTGTATTTCCAACAGAATCCGTTAAGGTAAAGTTCACCGGGATATTAGACCCTGCGGCGACATCTGTTCCACCATCTGTAATCGTAAAGGTCGCGGTATACGTAGTATCATTAGTTTTGGTTAAACTACCTAAGGCATAACCTGCAATCGTACCAGAGATACCACCACTACCTGTCGTATAGTCATCCGCATCTGCACTCACCGTAATCGTAGCGTTTACAACATCACCAACTTTATGGGCGGTATTTGGAATGCTGACACTACTGATAGTGGAAGCCAGTGCATCAACCAGTACCGAGTTTGTTGAACCGACACTGCTTAAAGTAAGCGTTGCATTATTGCCCGCACCATCACGCAAGGTGCCACCATTAACTGACAATGTACCCACGGCAATACCGTCAGTATCGTTATCACCACTTTGTACTGTGTAGCGCAACAGTAAGGCCGTTGTACCAGTGCCACTGATATACGCGGCTTGGCGTGTGGTTGAGCCGATAGTCAGGCTTAATTGTGGCGTACCACCCGCGGTATTCACATAGATGCTTTCATCAAAGTTCACTGTAAAGTCAAGATTCTGACCCGCAAGATAGGTCGCATTGGCTGGAACGTTGACCGAAGAAACTGTTGGCGCCGCCGCATCCACCAATACTGAGATTGTTGAACCCACTGAGCTCAGCGTCAGATTAGCATTATTTCCGGCGGCATCTCGCAGCGTACCGCCATTACTGGCTAAAGTACCGATAGCAATGCCGTCACTGTCTGCGTCACCGTTCTGTACAGTGTAGCGATACAACAAGCTCGAGGTGCCTGAGCCGCTCTGATACACAGCCTGACGAGTCGTTGCACCTATGGTTAATGCCAATTGTGGTGTACCGCCGCCGGTATTGACTGTGATGCTGTCATCAAAATTGATGGTGAAATCGAGATTCTGCCCACTCACATAAGTCGCATTGGCGGGCACATTGACCGAAGATACAGCGGGCGCCACCGCATCCACCAATACTGAGGCAGTTGAACCGACAGAATTAAGCGTCAAATTAGCATTATTCCCAGCCGCATCTCTAAGTGTGCCACCATTGCTGGTTAAAGTGCCGATAGTAATACCGTCACTATCAGCATCACCGCTCTGCACTGTATAGCGATACAATAAACTTGAAGAGCCTGAACCGCTCTGGTAGGTAGCCTGTCGAGTGGTTGCACCTATGGTTAATGCCAACTGCGGCGTGCCACCACCCGTGTTGACTGTGATGCTTTCATCAAAATTAACCAAGAAATCCAAAACCTGCCCACCAACATAAGTCGCGCCGGCCGGTACCGTAACAGAAGACACTGTCGGCGGCGTGATATCTACTGGCGCCACTAGCATAAACTCGTTACCGCCAGTGTAACCACCGCCATCCGTCGCAGCATAATAAGCGTTTAGTACAGTGCCATTGCCACCAGCGGTCACAGTCCCGCCCTGAGGAAGGCCAGAAAAGTTCCCCGCTATACTATCCACGCCATCGTTAACCAGCAAGCGATAGCTATCACCTAATCCCGGAGTATAACTGTGGCTGACGTTCAACGTGGCCGATGACACATTGACTGTGCCGTTTACTGCCACTGAGTCATAATCTGAGCCCAGCACTGTCCCTGCGATTTGCGCCGTCAGGGCACCACCAGACGCTATACTCAAGTTGCCGTTGATTGTGATAATGCCAGGTCCTGAAACACCAGGTGACAATATGCCGCCACTTTGCACAGACAGAGTATTCGTTGAACTGCTCGCAAAGATACTGCCCGTACCTTCTAGCGTTCCACCTGATCCAATTATTGCGCCGGTAGTGCCATTCAAAGCGCCGGTTACGTTCAAGCTACCGTCACGGATACTTGTACTACCTGTGTAAGTACTAGTGCCAGAAAGGGTCAATTTACTCGAACCAGACTTGGCTAAGTCACTGCCGCTACCTGTAATAGTTCCGGAAAAACTGCTATCGCTGGTTTGATTAACAGTCAAATTAACGCTATTCATGGACAGGGTTCCAGCCCCAGAAAGAGAGCCTATGGTTTCATTCGCATCGAGTCGTAACGTCGCCCCCGCAGCTATGTCTACCTCAGTACCGTTTGCCATGGCTGCACTATTATCCAACACTAAGGTGCCTTCAGAAACAGATGTGCTACCCGTGTAAGTGTTAATACCCGCTAAGGTTAGGCTACCAGTATCCATCTTTGTAAGAGTGCCTGTGCCGCTGACGATACCGCTTAAAATCAAATTACTGCCACTGATGGCGCTAATATTCGTGCCTGTAGATAACTCTATATTGCCGGAAACTGTGCTGGTACCAAGGCTGTAGGCATCCGCACCCAGGGCGCCGTATTCGGTACTGTCAATATTTTTGCCTGTGCCATTGAGGAACAGTGACTCAGGGCTGACCAAACCTGCTGTCATCCGCAGTGCTGCCCCCGCATTAACGGTCGTGCTGCCAGATGTTGACCCTAAACCATTGCTGTGGGCCAAGAGCAAGCCACCGGCAGTGACGGTGGTCACGCCCGAATAGCTATTATTGCCACTGAGTTGTAACACTGAGTTACCAACTTTAGTCAGATTGCCGCTACCGGAAATCACCCCGGATATATTGACAATATTGCGACCACCACCGCCCGTTGGATCGAATGTACCGCCGGCGGCGCCAAGAGTGATGGGATTATTAATAGTTCGAATAATAGGGTTCAAAGTAGACCCACCGGTCACCGACATCGCCAAGGTACCGCCATCTAAAATCAAGGCACCTGTATTTGCACCATCCAGATTATTGTCAGTATCAATATCCAGTGTCCCCCCTAGCACGGAGGTGCTACCGGTACGGCTAGTATTAGTTCCGGTCAAGAGCAAAGAACCAGCTCCCGTCTTGCTCAAGTTACCCGCACCATTGATAGCACTGGATATCTGCAATTGATTAGCGTGGGTTAAGGACAGGGTAAAACCTGAATCTAAGGTTAAGGTGCTGCCGGCAATAACAAAACTTGAACCTGCGGCATTAGCATCTATCGCTAGGCTCTCTGCAATACTTAGATTTCCAGCCAATGACATGCTGCTAGTAAACGCGCTAGATAAAATGAGCGTCTGGCTACCTGTGGTGTCGGCTAAGGCAACTGCCACCGCCTCGCTGAAACTCACGCCATTGTTGAGATTAATCGTAGCGGTATCTGTGGTACTGGTGACATAGACACTGTCGCTGGTGACTGTCACATCTGCTGTGGTGCTGTCTGTGCCATCACTTAGGCTATAACGCAGCACGGCATCCGCCGCTGGAGTATTGTTACTGTATTGAATGCGTTGCAACACATCTTGTACTAGTGATTTAGTGGCTGTGGTCTCGCTACTATTTACATTGATGCTCAGCACACCACTGGTATTCGTAAAGGTCGCGAAGGTTAAACCACCGCTCTGCAGATTGGAGCCGCTAACGCTGAACAGTGCGCCGCTAGTATCGAAACCGAAAACATCTGTAGTAATCGCAGTGCCAGCACGCTGCAGAGTTAATGAGGCGCCAGCATAGTTACCGTTGCCGCCATTGAGGGCATCGAGTTCAACATCACTGACGCCGAGACTGGTGCCAGCATCTAAGGATACATAGTTACCCACACCAGCCCAGGCGACACTGTCACCGTTTAGGTTTGTTAGTACAGGAGCGGTATTGGTAATAGCAGGGCTAAAGTCCAGATCATCTATGTCTATATCGAGATCAGCACCACTAATTCGCACTTCATCAATATTTTCCCAGTTTGCATTGGCCGAAACATTAAAAGTACCAAAAAAAATACCTGAAAGATCATAATTTGTACTTATTTGTTCCACATTATCTTTATAGCCTTTAATGGTAAGGTCAGTAGTCGTACCAATTCCCGTTGAGACAACAAAGCTGTTGAGCTTGAATTCATCACCATCACTGGTTTTAAAACTAACCAGTGTCGATGAATTAGCCACAAAAGATCTATATGCCAAAGCATGATCTGCACCACTTGCAATATAACCATCGTTAACGATGGTTATATTTATAGCAGCATTGTTTGTATAAGTAATGCCGTTAATGGTCACCGAATTGCTTCCCTGATCGGCAACCGGTAAGCCGTCATAATTTTGATCAACCGGAGTCATTGCCCAAGCCGATTGCATCATGGTCAAGAATAAAATGCTTACACATAATCTGAGCCAAGCAACACAATATTTTTTAGTACACGCACCAATGCTGTGAGTGATATGAATCGGCATGTTTTTAAGCATAATATTCTCTCTTTCTATGGTGTAGAACCATTCTCTGGCTAACAATTTTTACTTTACAACTCAACAAAGAATCAAAGTAGGAACCTTTATTGATCATAAAAGTATGGATTTTAGGGGGCTGACGAAGAATACCCGCCAACAATGTTGTACCTGCACGGGATAACCCAGAAATAAAGTGGAAATTTGACAAAAACACCTCAACACAAAGACGAAATAAGTAACTACAACATAATGTTAATTAACTTTCTAAACCTAGAAACAACTGAAAAGACAATATTATCAATAAGTTATAAGAATTCGACTATTTAGATATATCAAGATTCTGTATATATCTATCATAAGAAATTAGATTAACTATAAATTGGTAGGGCTTTTATTTTTTAGTTAGAAAGTGAGTATAGAAGAGTATTTATATAGCGCTACTCAGCTCTTAAATAAAAAGAGATAAGAAACAGGTGGAATTGATACAATTAGGCTTTACACATTACATCAACTTAAATTGGCAACGCCATTGTTCAAGCGAAGCAAATTAAGAAGTAAGGTATCTGAATACAATAAAAAAGCCCATTTCTTGGTTAGAGAAATTGCTTACAAAGAAAAGGGGTCGGTGACAAAACGCATCATTCGTATTTGTCACCGACCCCTTTTCTTGATCGTCATCCCGTATTTATTACGGGATCCATTGTTGAATGCCGTTAACAATAATTCCAGAGGGACCCTAGATATTCAGACAATAGATTCCTGCCTGCGCAGGAATGACGAGAATATCTTTTAATCACCGATAACAATCTTCACATAATTACTCATCAACAAAAAAGTCATCCTCAAAAATTAAGTTACCGGCAACAACAAGCTCTGTCACAAGCTCTTGATTCTGAACATCAGCCAATAACGAAACTAACTCATTACTATCTAATTCATATTGATTTGAAATATAACTCGCTAGTGCAAGTGTAGCTGGGTATTTCTCTCCATCTGCAAACAGGAATGCTTCACTTTCATCACCAGCAATCTTGGTATTTTCTATATAAGCAAAGCGTGATGAGGGATGCTTCATTAGGCTCTCTCCTGCCTTTAATCTTTCAAGGCAGTTCTCACCCTCACTGCTTGGTAAATCAAACTCTGGATACTTCTTATCCGTTACATACTGGCCCAACCACGAACTAATTAATTCGTCATCATTCATTACTTTCAGAAGCATGTCTTTAACATGACTAATCGCCGCTTTGGGAATTTTGCCGCGCTCTGCTTGTAAACTTTTGGCACTGTCTTGAAAGCGATCATCTTCCAATAAACGCTCTAAAGCTGCGGCACCGACACCATCAACAACATCACAAATACTTGGCGCTCGAAAGCCAACAGAATAGGTCAGGCTATCTTCAACCGAGACGCCATAGTGTGAATATTTTGCTGGAATATACAGAATATCGCCTGGCTCCAGCGTTACTTCCATTTTCGACTCAAAGTCTTTTAATATTCTGACGGGGATATCTGGAAGGTAGTCGCTGTGCGAGCCACAAACATCGCCAATTTGCCATGTTCGCGAACCTTCACCCTGCACCAAAAACACATCAAAGAAATCATAATGCTGAGAAACGGTGCCGCCCACTGGCGCATAGCTCACCATAATGTCGTCCAAGCGCCAAGCGGGTAAGAAATCAAAAGACTTTAGGATATTAGCGACGTCTGGCGCCCATTGATCGACGCCCTGCACTAATAATGTCCAGTTTGTTTTAGGTAGGCTTGAAAAGCGTGTTTCAGGAAAAGGGCCATGCTCCACTTGCCAAGATTCACCTTCCTGTAAAACTATTCGCGACTCTACCTCTTCTTCACAAGCCAAGCCCGCTAATTCATCGGGAGAAATCCATGTAGGCTCATCAAATGGCTGGCGAATCACCAAGGGTTTCTTTTGCCAATAATTTTCAAGAAAATCTTTTTTATTAAAACCGTTTAAGACCATTTAAAACCCCAATAAAATGCTAAGCTTAGATATATGGAATACATAGATAAGCTTTAATAATAAGAACTTAATTCTTTTTCTAAAAAAATTCTAACAACGTGGAATGATGTCTAAATTAACCATTCAATTTTACCCAAGCAAACGTCTACCTGAAACATTTAGGCAAACTATTCAGAACCTAATAGAGCAATTTCAGGATGCACCCATGCCTGAAACGCCAAATAACAGCTTAGTTTTTGTGCCCATGCTTGATAAGAAAGCAGTTGGCTATGCCAGCGTTACCATACATCAAAAATCTGCACACATTAGCAGTATTTTTATTCACCCTGATTTTCAAGGTAACTTGGTTGGCTTTAAGCTTGTCTTAGATGTATTAGATAAGCTAAGTAAAACAGGCTGTCAAAAAATAAGCTTAAACTGCTCAGAAAAGCTACTTCCATTTTTTCGAGCGCTGGGATTTAATACCACTAGAGAGCTTATTCAATACAATAAAAACAGCACGGGTAAATACTTTGAAGTCGAGAACCCTTGCCCTGCTTTTTTTCTAGAAACACTCAAACACACCCTTAAAACAGATTCTCTTAGCTTAAAAACTCTAAAAAGTCACAATAAGTTACTCCGACTTTCACTCGATACGCAGCACTACCAATACACAACTCGAAACCAGTTTTTAGCCTTCCATAGAAATATGTTATCCCAAGCACAAAGACAAATATGGATTATTAGTGACAATATCACGTCACCTCTTCTAAATGATGAGATTGTCAGAGATAGCCTATTGCGTTTGGCGAAGCGTAATCCAAAAGCTGAAATCAGGATTCTTCTCGAAGATGATAAAAAAGGCGCAGGACACTACAACCCTACCATCGAACTTTCACAAAGGCTCACCAGTTATATTGAAATAAGAACTATCCAAGCGGGCGCAAAAAAGCCAAATGAAATGATTACAACGGTCGACTTCACTGCTGGAATACATAGGAGAAATTTAACTAATTACACTGGATTTGCGCACTACAATAACCATTTGGTTGCTCAACGCCTTCGAGATAAGTTTGAGCTCTATTGGCAATATGCCAAACCCTCTATGCAATTAAGAAGGCTCAGCATATAAAAAAGGCTAACCAAGAACTGGTTAGCCTTTTCCATCTACTGAAAAGATTAACTTTTCAGCCTATATCAAGCTTATTACTTTGCAGCCTGCTTAGCTTTAAGCTCTAAACGACGTCTATGTAAAACAGGCTCAGTGTAACCACTTGGCTGCTTAGTACCTTCAATTACTAATTCAAGCGCTGCCTGGAATGCAACACTCTCTTCATAATTATCAGACATATTAATATAAGCTGAATCGTTGGCATTTTGCTTATCAACAATAACAGCCATACGCTTTAAGGTTTCTAGTACCTGCTCTTCAGAACAGACACCATGACGTAACCAGTTAGACATGTGTTGAGACGAAATACGTAGCGTTGCACGATCTTCCATCAAACCAACGTTGTGGATATCTGGTACTTTCGAACAACCTACACCATGGTCGATCCAACGTACAACATAGCCCAAGATACCTTGTGCATTGTTATCCATTTCTTGCTGAATTTGTTCAGCAGTTAATGTTCTTGGATCTGCCAATAACGGAATAGTCAGAATATCATCAACAGAAGCATGTTGACGTGTCTTCAGCGCATCCTGTGTTTTGAAAACATCAACTTCATGGTAATGCATGGCGTGAAGCGTAGCGGCAGTAGGAGAAGGAACCCAAGCAGTATTTGCACCCGCTTTAGGATGACCAATCTTCTGCTCCATCATCATGCCCATTTCATCCGGTATAGGCCACATACCTTTACCAATTTGAGCAAGACCTTGAAGGCCAGTTTCTAAACCTGTATCTACGTTCCAATCTTCGTAAGCTGCAATCCACTTCTGCTGCTTCATTTGTGTTTTAGGGATAATGACACCCGCTTCCATAGAGGTATGAATTTCATCACCTGTTCTATCTAAGAAGCCTGTGTTAATAAACACAACACGGTCTTTCGCTGCACGGATACATTCTTTCAAGTTAACAGTCGTGCGACGCTCTTCATCCATAATCCCCATTTTCACGGTAAATGCAGGAAGACCTAATGCCTTTTCTACACGACCAAACAACTCGTTAGCAAATGCCACTTCTTCTGGACCGTGCATTTTTGGCTTAACGATATTTACACTGTTTGCAGTCGAGTTTTGGAACGGCGCATTACCTTTTAGATCATGAATCGCGATCATGCTTGTGATCATGCCATCCATAATACCTTCAGGGATCTCACTACCGTCTTTCAATAAAATCGCAGGGTTAGTCATCAAGTGGCCAACGTTACGTATAAATAACATTGAACGACCTTTAAGCTTTAATTCAGAACCATCAAGAGCCGTGTAAACACGATCTGGATTCATTGTTCGAGTAAAGGTTTTACCACCTTTGTTCACTGATTCTTGTAGGTTACCTTGCATTAAGCCTAACCAGTTGCTGTAAACAACAACTTTATCTTCTGCATCAACTGCTGCGATAGAGTCTTCGCAATCCATGATGGTCGTTAAAGCAGATTCCATGATGATATCTTTGATACCAGCAGGGTCTGTTTGACCAATAGGGCTAGTCGCATCCACTAGGATTTCAAAACGTAAGCCATTGTTAGCTAAAACAATGCTTGTTGGCGCAGATAGTTCACCAAGATAGCCTAATAATTTATTTGCATCTTTTAAAACAACACTTGAGCCATCTTTCAAAGTAACGGCTAAAGCACCATCAACAATGGCATAAGCTGTACTGTCTGCGTGCGAACCAGACGCTAAAGGAGCAGCCTGATCTAAAAAGTTTCGTGCATAAGCTATAACTTTATCGCCACGAACAGGATTATATCCCGGGCCTTTCTCAGCGCCTTCAAAAGAAATGGCATTGGTGCCATATAAAGCATCATACAGAGAACCCCAACGCGAGTTGGCAGCATTCAATGCAAATCTTGCATTCATAACCGGCACGACTAACTGAGGACCTGCCATTTTTGCAATTTCAGGCTCTACATTCTTGGTTGTAGCTTGGAATGCTTCACCTTCTGGTAATAAATAACCAATTTCCTGCAAGAAAGCTTTGTAGTTAGCAAAATCTAGCTTCGGATTTTCACGATGGTAGGCATCAATTTT
>CAXBKC010000080.1:0-11291 GCA_963975615.1 uncultured Oleiphilus sp. | reverse complement strand
TGCAAACTTTAGCGAGGGTAATAAGTCTATCGGCCTTTCATTGACTGCCGATTATCTTAACCAATATAGAGCATCGATTGCCTATACCAACTATTTTGGCGGAGGAAAGCATAATGCTATCGCTGATCGAGATAATGTTGCGCTTAGTGTTTCGTACTCATTCTAAGAACCCGTTGGCATGCTTTTAAGAGGTAGTTTAAATGAAAATGATTAAAACAATGTGTGCCATTGGTGTTGTCGCAGCGAGTTTGAATGCGGGCAACGTCATGGCAAAAGTTTCAGCAGAAGAAGCTGCAAAGCTCGGGGCTTCACTGACTCCCGTTGGAGCCGAAAAGGCGGGGAATGCAGATGGTAGTATTCCTGAATGGACTGGTGGGATTACTAAGCCTCCAGCCGGTTATGAAGCAGGCAAAGATTACATTAATCCTTTCCCAGGCGATAAGGCTTTATTTACGATCAATAAAGCTAATATGGGTCAGTACAAGGATAAGTTATCTGAAGGTCAAAAACGTATGCTATCTAAATACGATAGCTATTTTATGAAAGTCTATCCTTCGCGTAGATCGACTCACTACACTAAAGAAGTGGTCGATTTCGCTAAAAAGAATGCTGTCACTGCTGAGATGATTGATGGTGGTAACGGCATCAAGGGGATAGAAGGTGTTGTTCCATTTCCGATTACGCAGCATCCTATTGAGATGATTTGGAACCACATTATGCGTAATCGTGGTGGTAGTTTTGAGCGTCAGAGTGTTCAAGTAACGCCAACTGAAGGTGGAGATTTTTCACCTGTTCAATTCTATGAAGAGTTCTCAACCCGATTTGAGTTAACAGACTACGCTTCAAATACTGATAAAAACGTTTACTTTTATTTCAAGCAAATGGTTACTGCGCCAGCACGTTTGGCGGGTAATGTACTCTTAGTTCATGAAACGATTGATCAGGTCAGAGAGCCAAGACGTGCATGGATTTACAATGCAGGTCAGCGACGTGTTCGTCGAGCTCCTCAAGTTGGTTATGATGGTCCAGGAACAGCATCTGATGGTTTAAGAACCGCTGATCAGTTTGATGCTTATAATGGTGCAACTGATAGATATAATTGGGAGTTTGAAGGCAAACAAGAGCTCTATGTTCCGTATAACTCTTATGAACTTGATGATAGAAAATATAGCTATAAAGACATTGTGAAGGTCGGGCATTTGAATCAAGATCCAATGCGTTATGAATTGCATCGAGTTTGGAAAGTGACAGGTACGCTTAAAGATGGTCAGCGCCATATTTATTCTAAGCGTACTTTCTATATCGACGAGGATTCATGGGCAATTTTGATCGCTGATCATTACGATGGACGTGGTGAGTTATGGAGAAACTATGAAGCGCACAATAAGTTTTTCTATGATGTGAACACGCCATTTACAACTGTTGAATCGACGCATGATTTGCTGTCTGGTCGTTATTTAGCATTAGGTTTAGCAAATGAACTGCCTTACCGGTATAAGTTTTCTACATCCTTTAAGAGTAGCGACTTCACACCGTCAGCACTTAGGCGTTCAGGTAAGAGATAACTATCTAAATATCTAGTAGTTACTATCAAAACCGGTCTTTTCCTAGATCGGTTTTTTTTGTGTAAATGAAATGGTTTGGTACGAGTGACGCAAGAGTAAGATTATTTGGACTTATAAATGGTAAGAGTTTCTTACCCTATCATAAGCTCCACCCTTAACGGGTGAGGCATATTGAGTCTTTGCAAAGGTTACTTCTTATGTATGTAAGGTCTCGCCCTGAATAGGGATGGCTTCTGACATAAATTTATTTATCTAGCATGGGGTAATGATATTTAATTGTTAAGATTGTTTTCTAGCTTGATTTGATCAATGAAGTGATCTTTTTCCCACCAAAGGGTGTTTAACCAGTCTTGAAACTGCGCTTTAAATTCTGGGTCGCTACTGTAATCCTTACCGATAAATTCACTCGGAATATCAACTTTTTTAATGTTGATAATAACTCTATGTACTCTGCCACAAACTAAATCCCATATTTCTTTATTCGGGTCTGTGTATACGATAGTGATATCAAGCATTGTATTCATTTGTGTACCCATACTACCTAACACAAAAGCAGCGCCGCCAGCTTTTGGCTTAAGGAGGTTGTGAAATGGGGACTCTTGTCGAGCGTGTTTGGCTTTAGTGAAGCGAGTGCCTTCCAAAAAATTAAAAACAGAAACAGGTGTTGTTTTGAATTTCTCGCAGGCAATACGAGTAGTTGCTAAATCTTTTCCTGCTAGAGCAGGGTTTTTCTTAATTTGCTCAGGTGTAGATCTCTTCATAAAAGGGAAATCTAAAGCCCACCAACAGATACCAATAATAGGCACCCAAATGAGTTCTTTTTTTAAGAAGAACTTAGGCATTGGAACTCTTCTGTTTAGAACCCTTTGGACAATAGGGATATCAGACCAGGACTGATGATTACAATTTATTAGGTACCATTCATTGTTGCTAAGGCCTTCAGTGCCTGTGACTTCCCATTCTATTTTTAAAAACAGCCAAAAGAATGAGTTATTTAATGATGTCCAATTATTTGCACATCCAATAAGTATTATCGTTATCCACTTTTGGAGAGTTGGAAGTGGAAAAATTATTTTTAGGACAGCACCCATAACAAGGATGGGCATCCAAATTAAGGTATTTAATACTATTAAAAATAAAATTAAGCAGCCTTTGATGGGGCCAGGTAAAAAACTCAGCATGTAGTTATATCCTTAGATGGCTTTTTAAAAATTTTATCTATCTAAATTTAGCTAAGCAAATAATAGCTGGCAAGAAATGGCTTTATTGTCACATGTTCCTAGTTGGTTGGCTTAAATCTACTCTTTAACTTCTGCTTTTTTACCCAATATAGCAACAGTCTTCTCTTGTGCCTTATGCTTTATTTCTGGGGTGATGTAGTTAGCCACCGTAGCGATAGCCGCAGCCATGACGGAGATATCATCAGTATAGCCAAGAATAGGCGTTAAGTCGGGGATACCATCTATTAAGCTAATGAAGTAAGCAAGGCTGCCTAAAATGACAGTTCGACACCACATAGGGGTGTCGGGCGCGCGGAGTGTATAGTATAGGGTTAACGATTGATTTACTGCTTCGCTACTCATGCTGTGAAGTGCGGAGCGAATTTTTAGAATAATCCGGCGTTCACTTATTTTCTTTTGTTTTGAAGGTGGTGAGTGCTCTTGATTAGTAGTCATTTTTGTTGATATTACTCGTCAAAAGAAGGATTAAGGGCTTGTTCTTTGTTTGCAAATACAAGGCCTAACTGATTGCTTTGCTGCCAAATTAAATTAATAAGATTGCCTGGTCTGTTGCTAGTACTATCGTTTTTCTGAGTAATAAAACCAATTAAGGTAAGAGGCTCACCAAACACTAGATTAGTAAACTCAATGCGTATTTCACCATTATTGATGGTACAAAACTGGCTAAAAATATTTTCTTGGGTGCTTTCTATTGGTTCAGACAAAGTGTTTTCTTGGGCCCCTACTGTATGTTCAACAGATGCGCGTTTTACAGATAGGTTCGCAATACACTGATTATTTGGAATATTAAAGGCAGATTCAATTTCGATGGTAGAGCCATTAAGCTGGTGGATGATGTTTTTCTCACTAGTCATTTCCATTGAGTTGCCTTGAAGTTGATATTTTTCACCTGAAAACAGGTAATCAAAACTCGTTATTAGTTCCGATGCTAAAATGATCCCTTGCCCTCTATCAAAAGGATCTAACTTTTGTTTGGTGTTAAACGCTAGGGCCATGTAACTGCCATTTGTCGTTGAATGACCTTGTGGCTGCCCAGAACCTTGGCCTCCTAAAGTAATAAGCCCTTGAAAGCTCGAGTCAGTACCATTAATCGTGGCAAGCCTACTAATACCTCTAGGGCTGCTTATTAAGCCATTTTCAGGTCTGACACCTAAAGTGTTGTTATTAGCGTCACGTGAAAGAGAAAAGGTTTTATAGTGATTAGTCGGCTGAGTGATCGATATAGTGCCCGAATTTGTGCCGGAATTTATGCGCCATTTTGCTGTTTCAGCAATCAATTGCATGGTATTAGAATTTTCAGCATCATTTAATTTAAGGGAATAGCTAATTGCACCATATTCTTTGCCATTCATCGGGCTGATGGTAAATCCAGGATCTTTATTAGTTTCTAGGCCATGAACTTCCCATGAAAATAAATGCTCATCTTCAAGTTCCACTTCACGTTGATATGGTTTGTTCGTACCCGATAGAGAAAAGCTAGCCGCTTTACTATAGTTTGACGAAGTTAGCCATGTTGGGGCACTGCCATAGTCAGGCTCCTCCTCTATATCTGCTAAGTCTGAAATGGGTTCATATTCGTTTGTTTGATAGGAGCGAGAAAAAAATGGATTGAATTCCCAACCAATAAGATTTGTAGAGGTCGATTCATTAGGAATGGTTTGACCTAGAACTCGTTCATTAAGCAAAAAGCCTTGAGTAGATAAATGTGTGTCAGTATTTCCTTGTGATGCTAAACCATTCAGATCCTGGTTATCTCTCAAAGTGATGTTGTTATTTTCAGTAATTTCAAGACTTGTTCGTATAAAAGGAATGTCCGAGCTTAGGATGTCTTTTCGCATATCTAAAATTGTTGTGCTTTGGTTAAATCCAGGGTAAGCATTACCTGTGCTATCCTGCGCCACAGCGATAGTAGAGCTTGAGCTACTAATATTAACTGATCGATTACTGTCATTAGGGATTACGTCGCTAAACGAAAGCCCAAAATAGACACTGTGATAATATTGGGAAGTGGGTGGCGCTGCTGAAAAGGGATCATAATTTCTACGCGTAGCTTTAGCAAAGGGCGATTCTGTTCGGGTTATTTCATTTATAGCGGACTCAACATGTCTTTTTAGATCAAAGCGCTGATCAAGGAAACTGATTGCTTCGCTCACTGTGGCATCTGTTGGAATAGAAACATTATAGGCTGCAACAGCCGTATTAATTTCCTTGAGAATGGTTGTTTTTGCAACAGACTGGTGAGGACAAGTGCTGGCTGAGCTTGTGCATGGAAGAAGCAGTGCTAACTCGGCTGATGTGTCTATTGAATCAAATAATTTTTTTAATACATAATGAGATTTTGCATTAACAGTAATTGAGTCAGTTAGGCTTGCTAGTGAATAAAGTGGCGCATAAAGTATTTCTTTTGGCGTGATGCGGTTATTAAAGACGACTTTGACAACCTGATTGGCTCTTTCAATATAGCTTGATGCAAGCTGAATCTCATAACCACCGGTTTGGCGTCTTTCTACTCGATAGTCGGGTGTTGAGCTGCTACCTATTTCCCTAAACGCTTCGCTCAGTGAAACGATGGATATTTGGGTGGTGGAAACTTCATTTACATCGCCATTAATGCGTTCTACCCGGATACCTATTATCTCTTTAATTTCAAATGTATCGTTATCTAAGCCGCCGCTATTGTCAGGTACATTGTTATTTGATGATGCTCTACCGCTAGTGCCACCATTCTCGCCGGATAAACCACAGGCAGATAGGGCTAGTATCGCAACTAATACTATTGTTAGACGGCAATAGGGATTATTGCACTTAAAGAAATTAATCAACGACATAAGGAGTCAATCCTAAATAAAGGCACATCAATGTTTTTAGAACTTAATCTTGAAAATTTAAACCAATATAGCGAAATCCAAACAGATAAAATAGTACTTATGTGTCAGGGTGTGAAGCATGCCATTGTAGAATTCTATCAATTTCAGAAAGTAAATAATTAATCGCATCTTCTGGTTCAGAGTGCTTTGTTTTCAATTGATGTTCAGCTTGTTTTGTTGCTTCTCTTAGAGCTGGCACACCACAATAATGGCAGGCTCCGTGTAACTTATGGATACAGGCTTCTAAATTGAGGTAATCTTTCTTTTTGAGTAAGCGCTCTATCTGCTTTTTTTCATCGGGTAGGGCATCTAAAAACTTATTTAAAAAGCTACAAGCGAGTTCTTTATTACCATTGCATCGGTGTATACCGTCATAAAAATCTATGATGCTCTTGTTGGAAAAGTCAGTTCTATCGAGTTCATCGATTTCTATGTTTTGATCAGTGTTGGCATCGTCTGGTGTATTGTCAGCTGGTTTAAAGCTAGGGAGAAATCGAGTCAGTGTTGAGATTAGTTTATTTTCATCAACAGGTTTTGTCATTAATGCTTGAAAACCTTGCGTTAAAAATAATTCTTTTTCCTCCGGTAGCGCATAGGCGGTCAATGCGATAATAGCGCTATTATTGAAGTCCGATGAAAGCTGACGTATTTTTTTCATGCAGCATGTGCCATCCATTCCTGGCATTTGAATATCCATAAATATAAGTGGATAAAACCTAGCTTCACAAAGCTTCAATGCTTCGAATCCATCATTTGCTGTGTCTGCTTCTATGCCAAAACTATTTAAAATAGACTGGATTAACATCAAATTAATTTCATTATCATCAACTATTAAGATAGATGCTATTTGCCTTTCAAGTGTGTTTTTCTTAATGCTCGTAAGTTTTTTTAGAACGGTCTGCTTCTGATACTGTTCAAGCGTTAGGCCACATAAAGCATTGTAAAAACGCTCACGAGTTATTGGTTTCACTAAATGTGCGCTTGCTTGGTGAATAACATCAATGTCGTAATTATCTAATGTAGGTGTGATTAGCAAGACGTGTTGCCCCAACTTTCTAAGCATAATAATAGTTTGACGATGCTGGTATGAATGTAATTGATGTTTATCAAGACAGATAAGGCTAATTAAGTGGCTTTGACTTTTAGTTTCTTGAGAGGCACCACCTGATGAAGAATGCAATTGAGCCACCCTAGCAAGTGTTAACAGCTGCTGAGTACTTTCTGCAAACTGAAAATCTACGCCCCATGAATTGAATAAATGTTCTATCGAAAAACGAGATATTTGTCTGGGTTCAAAGCACAAAATATGCTTACTTTGAAGCTGGTCTTGTTGGATTACGCTTCCTGAAAGTGTCGGTACCAGACTTTTAGGTTCAGTTTGATTGTTGTCGATAGGTATCGTGAACCAGAAGGTAGAGCCTTTCCCAGGTTCACTGTCGAAATTAATCTCTCCCCCCATTTGTTCTATTAAGTTCTTCGATATTGCTAGGCCTAATCCTGTCCCGCCAAAATTTCTGGCTATTGTTGCGTCACCCTGAGAAAAGGCATTGAAAATGGTGTGCTGTTTTGCTCGGGATAAACCGACACCAGTATCTGATACAGATACCTTTATATAATCCTGAGCTTGTATTTCATCATCGTCAGCTAGCATGACACGAACAAGAACTTCCCCTTCGTTCGTGAATTTAATTGCATTGTTCACTAAGTTGGTAATAACTTGCTTGATACGTAAAGGGTCACCCACAATTTGACGGGGAACATCTTGAGAGTGAAGGTGGACTAATTCTAGGTTTTTAGTGTGGGCAGTCGGCGCTAGCATCATTATGACATCGTCAATAAGCTCTCTGAATTCAAGCTTATTTTTTTCAAGTACTAATTTCCCCGCTTCGATTTTGGAAAAGTCGAGAATGTCATTGATAATGAGCAGCAATAACTCTGACGATTTTTTGATGGTTGAAAGGTGGTCTAATTGTCGCTGTTCTAGGTTTGTTTTGAGCAGCAAGTTGGTAAAACCTATAATACCGTTTAAAGGGGTTCTGATTTCGTGACTCATGTTAGCTAGAAATTCAGACTTGGTTCGATTGGCTAAAACAGCCTGCTTCCGAGCTAAATCTAGCTCTACATTCTGAATTTCAATGGTTTCTAATGTTTCTCTTAAGTCCTCAGTAGTTTGCTCAATCTCTTGTGCCATATCTTCTTGGGTTTGGCTAAGTCGCGTGGCCAGCAAGTTAGAGCAATGAATAAGTCGGTCAATTTCTTTTGAATGTCTAAAAGCTTGGACTGCAGACTGTTCATTTTCAGAAATGGCCAAGAGTTGAGTATTCACATTATCTATTGCTTTAGACATGCCGTTAGCAATTCTCTTTATAAGAAACAAGTATAAAGTTAGTAAGCTTAAGCCGAAAAGAAGCGAGCTAATGATAAGGTTTAAGAGTTGATGCTCAGCTGATTCCTTATTTAAAGTGATAAGTAGCCAGTGTGACCGGATTTTTTGATTATTGAGATCGTTAAATACTGGAGTGACAAAGATTCTTTCATTTTTTGTTGTGATAATGACGGAATCATTTTCAAGAAATTGATTCGGGTTTAATCTAGCGATTAAATTACTTCCTGAGTGTTGTACAACATTTAGCTGATTGTCTAGTAGTGTGAGTGCAGAAATGTAAGGTGATGTCAAAAGTGATTTAAAATAGCTGTCTATATTATTGAGAGTGGGAGTATAAAAGCCTTCTTCTGAGGTAGATGAGTTTTCATGATTATACTGATTTAGATGATATTGAATAATATGATTGCTTGAAAAGCTCAGATTTTTCAAAATTTGTAATTCCGAAGAGTTATATTGCTTTAAACTGGTATAGATATAAAAGGCTAAGCATAAACTCAGCACCAATATAAATGGTGCAAGAGAGCGGGTAATAAGTGTTTTTTGTAAGCTAGGTGGTTTCATATTGGTTTGCTAGTTGTGTTGTGGTGCTACATTAGCCTAAAAAATTTCTGAGATCCTTTATCCGCACAAAGTATTGTCATTACAGATTTGATGGATCGTTTAATTCAGGATACAAGGATGTCGATATTATGGTTAAATGCGTTCAAAACTACTATCCAAGATAAGCTTATCATTATTCTCAGGCTGAAGAATTAGTGGTTTTATGATAAAAGTTGTTTTTAATTTTATGTATATTTATTTACTAATAAGTACAGGACTGATTTGATGCCCTCATTTCCTACCATTGAAGACTATATCGGGAATACACCCTTGGTTAGGTTACAGCGCCTTCCAGGAAATACCACAAATACTATTTTAGTGAAGCTGGAGGGTAATAATCCGGCGGGTTCTGTAAAAGACAGACCTGCTCTTAGCATGATTCAGGAAGCCGAACAAAAAGGGAAAATAAAACCTGGAGATACTTTAATAGAAGCTACCAGTGGCAATACTGGTATTGCCTTGGCTATGGCGGCCGCAATTAAAGGCTATAAGATGATTCTTATTATGCCCGACAATATGAGCTTGGAAAGGAAGGCATCTATGGCTGCTTATGGCGCTGAAATGCTTTTTGTAACCAAAGAGCAAAGTATGGAAGGTGCGCGTGATTTAGCTCAGCAGATGCAGTCTGAAGGTAAAGGGATTGTATTAGATCAGTTTTCAAATGAAGACAACCCTTTGGCGCATTATAAGGGAACAGGGCCCGAAATCTGGGAGCAAACCAAGGGCACTATTACTCATTTTGTAAGTGCTATGGGTACAACAGGAACAATCATGGGTACCTCTCACTATTTAAAAGAGAAAAACCCAGAGATCCAAATTGTGGGTTTACAGCCAAAAGAAGGTGCGTCTATTCCAGGTATTCGGCGTTGGCCAAAAGCCTATTTACCAAGTATTTTTAATCGTTCGCGAGTAGATAGAGTGATCGATATGGGGCAGGAAGAAGCAGAACAGACAATGAAAGACTTAGCCGCAAAAGAAGGTATTTTCTGTGGTGTATCATCAGGCGGAAGTGTTGCTGCGGCATTAAGCTTGTCTAAAGAGCTTGAAAATGCAGTCATCGTCGCCATTATATGCGATCGTGGTGACCGTTATCTATCAACTGGCGTTTTTTCCTGAATGCTTAGTTATTGCGGTGTAAAAGTGTAGGTATAACTATTCAAGGTCCTGAATGGTATTTTAATTGGCAAAAGATTTTGTTGTTATGGCTCAGAATTTATTTTCCCGAAGAAGACAAACCAAACGAAAACAGAAAAATAAACGTCATAACAGCGAGTTTTTTGATGAGGGGGGAGATGCGTCTGCGCTTCGGACCTGTGAGATTACCACGTTAAGCCACGAAGGCAGAGGTATTGGCAAGTTAAATGGTAAGACTCAGTTTGTTGAGGGGGCCCTGGTTGGCGAAATAGTCACTGCGAAGCTCATAAACTCTCATAATGCTTATGATGAGTTACAGATGGTTGAAGTTTTGAAACCATCGCCTGACCGGATAGAGCCCTTTTGTCAGCATTTTGATGTCTGTGGCGGGTGCAGCTTGCAAAACATGTCGCCACAGGCGCAGGTTGATCATAAAGAAGCGGCACTCAAAGAACAGTTATCCCATTTCGGACAAATAGAGATCAGTCACTTTCTAAAGCCTATTCGATCTGAAAATAAAGCCTACAGAAGCAAAGCACGCTTAGGTGTTTATTTTGATTCAAGCTTAAATAAAACCATCATTGGTTTTCGGGAAAAACAATCAAAGAGGCTAACCGATATAGAGTCATGTCCGATTCTTTGTCAGTCTATAGCTGGGTTGGTTCAAACTATTCGGCCGCTAGTCCAAGAGCTAGACAATGCTAAGGCGCTTACGCATATAGAGCTTGCCGCTTCTGATAATGAACACGCTATTGTGATTAGGCATATCAAAGACTTTTCTGAAGCAGATATCGTGCGTTTAAAGCGTTATTCAGAATTAGAGAACGTCAGAATTTTTCTGCAAGGAAAGGCCGATAGCTTAGCGCTAGAACTACAAGCACAAAAAAATGATCTTGAGTATTCCCTGTCGGTAGCTGAGTTTCACCATGCTAAACAAGATACCCCAAAAACCATAACCTTTGCTTTTCATCCTCAAGACTTTACTCAGGTAAATAGCTCTGTTAATCAGGCGCTAGTATCGCTTGCTATAGAGCAGCTTCAATTGCAAAAAACGGATAGAGTGTTAGACCTTTTTTGTGGCTTAGGGAACTTCACGCTACCCATCGCCTTAAATTGTTCGGACGTCGTGGGTATTGAAGGCGTTCAAAGCATGGTCACAAAAGCTGGATTGAATGCTGAAAAAAATGCGATACCAAATGCTAATTTTTATACCGCTGATTTGCATTCAGACTTTAGAACCAAACATTGGGCTAAGCAAAAATTCGACAAAATTCTGCTAGATCCACCCAGAACAGGTGCTCTGGTGGCGGCTAATTATTTACATCATTTTAATGCTCAACGCATTGTGTATATCTCGTGTAACCCTGCTACCCTTGCTAGAGATGCAGGTGTTTTATCCACACATGGTTATCACATGGAAGCCTCTGGTGTGATTGATATGTTCCCAAATACTGCTCATATCGAATCGATTGCTGTATTTGTACGCCAGAAAAAATGA
>CAXBKC010000079.1:0-11416 GCA_963975615.1 uncultured Oleiphilus sp. | reverse complement strand
TTCCATTTTTGGCAGATTTGAACTTGGCAGTGTTAAATCAAACGCTAGGTAGAAACTTCCAGACTTTGTCTACGGACATGACAAATAAACTATTCTCCGATTGTGATTCAGGCGCATTTCCAGCTTTGGCTATGGCGTACGGCCTGCCAGTTATAATCGATATAGATATGCTTGAAAACGAAACTGTATTTTCAGCAAGTGGTTGTTCGAGTACCTTATTAAAAATACCAGGTGTTGCTTTTCGTTTAGCCATGCGTGGAGCTGTGAAGGGTCATATTGCTATTTGGCCAGAGCCAGTAGAGAAATTACCAGCACCCGAGTCTGGAAACTCTATACCAACATCGATGGATGGCGTAATGCGTAAGTTGCAGCGCTTGCATCAATTACCACCCATGCCTGAAACAGCTGTCCGTATAATGCATTTAACATCTGACCCAGAATCAGATGTTTTTCAGTTGGCTGAATTAATAGAGCGAGACCCAAGCCTAGCTGCACAAGTGATGCGTTATGCTCGTTCAGCTCTATTTGCATACCGAGGTGAACTTAGCTCAGTAAAAGATGCAGTCAATATCGTACTAGGTTTTGATCGTGTAGCTCAGCTTGCAATGGGAATTTCAGCTGCAAAAGCTTTTAATATCCCACAAGAAGGCCCTTTAGGCTTAACTAAATTCTGGCAGCATGCGCTTTATAATGGCGTTTTATCTCAAGCTTTAGCGTTGTTAGCAAACCCTGATTTATTAATTGATGATAAACAGGCTTATCTCTCCGGATTATTACATAATTTTGGTTTACTTCTATTGGGTCATTTATTTCCTCCTGAATTTAAAATGCTCAACCGTCTGCGAGAAACAAATCAAGATGCGAGTATGGGTGAAATAGAAAGTCAGGTATTTGGAATGGGCGGCGCCCAAGATTTAATGTCTATCGGCCACAACGCGGTTGGTGCAAGCTTATTAAAGATGTGGGGCTTACCAGAAACCTGTATTATGGTTGCCTCTAAACATACTCAAGCAGACTACGCTGGAGCTCATGACGACTATGTTAGTTTGATTCAATTGTCGAACTATTATCTAGCTCAACACGGAGTCGGTGATGAGCCTATTACTTATGACCCTATGCCTCTTCTTGAAAAATTAGGTATCCAGTCAGATCAAGCACAACAATTAATGGATGCTTGTATTGAACAATGCCATAGCTTAGACGCTATGATAGCGAATATGGCGGCTTAGCTTTTGCTGTTTACTGGTGCTCGTAAATATCTGTATATTGCTAAAAAACTCATGACCAAGTTAAACATAACTGCAGTATCCTGTCAGGCTTCCACTTGTACCCTCTTAGACGTATAATGCCGCATTTTGCTGAAAGCCCTGAATGCATATTGGTATAAATGCTTTCGTATTTTTAGGGTTCTACTTACAGACATACAAAGACTGCCTTGTATTTTATTTGACTGGTAGTCCTGAAGCGTGGTTATGAATAACCCGCAAATACAAGAATTTACGTTTTTAATATTACTATTGGGAGCAATCCGTTTATGAAGTTAATTTTATTAGGCGCGCCAGGCGCGGGAAAGGGGACTCAAGCTCAGTTTCTGACACAGAAATATGGCATACCCCAAATATCGACAGGCGATATGCTGCGTGCAGCAGTAAAAGCCGGCTCGCCTCTAGGGCTTAAGGTTAAAGAGGTGATGGCATCTGGTGGTTTGGTTTCTGATGAGACAATCATAGAACTGATTGAAGAGCGTATAACTCAAGATGATTGTAAAAATGGTTATTTGTTTGATGGCTTTCCGCGTACGATACCTCAAGCAGAAGCATTGAAAAAGCGTAATATCAATATTGACGCTGTAGTAGAAATTAACGTTCCTGATGAAGAAATTGTTAAACGTCTAAGTGGTCGCCGAGTGCATGAAGCTAGTGGTCGGATTTATCATGTTGACCATAACCCGCCCACGGTTCCAGGCAAAGACAACGAAACAGGTGATACATTAATTCAGCGTGTAGACGATCTTGAAGAAACTGTTCGCAAGCGTTTAGGGGTTTATCATTCGCAGACTTCACCTTTGGTTGAGTACTATTCGTCAGCAGCAGCAAAGGGTGGTGAGAGCGCACCGCGATATGTTGTAGTTAATGGAGTAGGTGCAATGGCTGATATTCGTGCACAAATCGTAACGGGCTTGGATGCATAATTAACGCCTGTATCTTTAAGTTCAGAATACCAGCTGGCTCTAGCCTGACTGGTATTTTTTTCAGCTAAGTGGCTAGTATTAAGTAATAGACCTTATGACTACGATCCTTGCACTTGATAGTTCTTCAGAAAATTGCTCCGTGGCGGTGTATCATCAACAATGTATGAGCTTAATCTCACAGCATGCGCCTCGAAAGCATACGCAATTAATTTTGCCTTTACTCAAACAAGAGCTCACTAATCGACATTTGGTTCTAGCGGATGTTGATGCAATTGCTTTTGGTTCTGGACCGGGTTCCTTTACGGGAATTCGAATTGCGGCAGGTGTTGCGCAAGGTTTAGCGTATGGTTTGGATGTACCTATTTACGCAATTTCCAATCTAAAAGCTTTAGCTCTACAAAGTTATCTTGAAAATGGTCTACATTTAGTTTTAGCGTGTATTGATGCCCGAATGGAAGAAGTCTATTGGGGATTGTTTGAGGTGTTTGAAGAAGTAGATTCTAATACATCGGACTCTGAAGGTGTCCCAAAGCGTTACCATATTAAGACTATTCTTGATGAGCAAGTAAGTGCCCCAGACCATGTTATCATCACTGAACAGGCCTTGAATAAGGGTGTAGCTGGAATTGGTAGTGGTATTGCATTGCTATCAGAAGAAGCAAAGTTTTCTTTGAAAGAAAGATATATAGATGCCCTGCCAAATGCAGATACTATTGCTTATTTGGCAGCAACTAATGTTGCTCAAGGTTTGGCTGGAGCAATGAAAGATGCCTTACCTAGTTATGTTAGAGACACGGTCACCTGGAATAAGCTGCCGGGTAGAGAGTAGAAAATATAAACCATCATAAATGTTCAAGATGGTTGTTTTCTCGTTTAAACTAAAATAATTACTAGACTAAATATTATTAGTTTCACTACACTACGAGTCTATTTAAAGAGAGCATCCTAAATGGATATGTCTAACTCATTGGTAAGTACCGGCTTTCAGCCTCAGAAACTGATACCTGCTAGTCAGATTGAACGTGAGTCTCGATTACCTGCTTCTGGCCAGAGGGCCAATGAAGACAAAAGCGCATTCATAAATGATCAAAGTCGTAATGACGGTACTCGGGTTAACCAAGTTGAATACGTACAAAAAGGTGAAGCTGTTCAGGCTGAACGTTTTCAAAGGCTTAATTCTCTTGAAAATGCACCATTTAAAGGTCAACAGGCCATCAACTCATATCAACAAACGATTGAAGCCGCTAAGCAATATGAAGAAGGCGAGTTAGTCGGGGTCGATTTGTACGTCTAACCTTTCTCTCCACGCTCAAGCTAGAGTTATGAATACACAGCAATCTTTTTGTCCTACAAATATTTCTCAAAATTTGTGTATCTATGCAGCAGCTGCAAGTACCTTGGATACTGCGGCAGCGTTTGCGCAAGCACTCCAAGTCCAGTTTTTTTCTTATCAGGATACGCCAGATCCATATTTTTTAACCTTTCCTTTTGTTTTTGTTTACGAGGGGGAGAAAGCCCAGATTATTCAAACGGGAAAGTCTGCGCCTGGTCCTGTGACAGCTTCATTTTTACAAGGTAAAACAACACACAGGTTAAAGTTTGGTGGTGGTAAAGGACAAATGATTGCAAAGGCTGTTGGTTTAAACAAAGGCGTGCTACCAACTATATTGGATGCAACAGCTGGACTTGCTCAAGATGCATTTGTACTGGCTTCACTAGGCTGCGAAATAACGTTATTAGAACGCTCACCTATTATTGCGGAGCTAATTGCTTCTGCACTTAGAGAGGCGCAAGGAACAGAAATACAAGATATTACGGCTAGGATGCATTTGAATTCGGTGGACGCCTGTGCGTGGCTGGCAGATCAAACTGGTAAAGTGGCTGATGTTATCTATTTGGACCCTATGTATCCGCACAGTGACAAAAGTGCATTAGTAAAAAAAGAAATGCGTTTGTTTCATACCTTAGTCGGAGAAACTTCAGACGATGCAGAGCTCCTTGCTAGGGCGATTCAAAAGGCCCGTTATAGAGTGGTTGTTAAACGGCCACGAAAGGGAGAGACAATTCAAGGGCAACAGCCAGCACACCAGATTTTGGGTAAAAGTTGTCGATATGATATTTATCCGCTTCAACGTATGGAAAATTTGAAATAACTCTATAGAGTTTACACTCTGAGCATCGTGATTAAGTTCGCGCAGGCTTGACCCGGAATTCAATAAGAAACTCAAATAAGCAAACTAGGAAAGTACTATGAAACTAAACCCTTTCAATAGACGAATAGGTTTAGCCCTAGGTGGGGGCGCAGCTAAAGGTATGGCTCACATTGGTGTGCTTAAGGCCATGGAAGAAAATGGCTTAGATATCGAGTATATCTCGGGCACCAGTATTGGCGCTTTGGTGGCTAGTTATTATGCTTTTGGTAAAAGCATAGATTCATTAGAAGCTATTTCTAAAGATATGAGTTTTTCTTCTTTAATTGGTTTCAAACTCCAAAAACAAGGTATTTTTTCGACCAAGTCGGTTAGGGAAATGATCGTCAGAGACCTGGGAGAAGTTTACATTGAGCAGGCTCGTATCCCATTAGCAATCTGTACCACCGATATAAAAACGGGTGAACAGGTGATTCTGAAGGAAGGCAAGCTAGCCGATGCTATCTGTGCTTCCATGGCTGTGCCGGGTGTTTTTATACCTGTCGAAATACATGGAAGGCAACTGGTTGATGGGGGTATTACTGAAAATGTCCCTGTTTCCATACTGGACAGGATGGGGGCAGGTATCACCATAGCAGTTGATTTAAACGGCAGCCCTCATTACCAAGAGCCTAAAGATATTATTGCTATTATGGGAAATGCGATTGATATTGCTATAGATTTGCGCACCAAGGAGCAGATTAGTAAAGCGGATTTAATTCTATCGATGGATCTGGCTAATTTTAGTCGTATGGGAAATGAAGAAGAGTTCGAAGAGTTAAGAAAGCTCGGCTATGAAGAGATGAATAAAAAACTGAATCAGTTTTTTTGGTATCGAAAAATTCGTTACTTCTTTTACCTTAAAAAAATACTATTAATGATTGCGCCAATTAAAATACCAGATGTGCTGAGGTTTTCAGAGAAACTTAAAAAACGATTTCTCAAAAAGTAAGAGGGGTCAGAGTTGCATCTGAAACCTAGCTTTTTCTATAAATAATCAGGCGGATATGACGAATATAGCCAAATGTTAACTAAAGCTTTTCATCAAAAGCACTTTAAAAATAATAAGCTATAGTAAAGCTATGCAAAAATACTCAAATAAAGCTCTTTGGGGCACCTACCTATTTATCGTTTGCTTTTCTATATTGGCTGCGGGTACTTTCCTAAATCTAAAGTGGCAGGATATAAAAACAGATGCCACTATTCAGCAAACGAATACCAATAAACTTATAGCTAACTCCATGTCTAATTATTTAGATAAATATGAAGTAGTTTTGAGTGTTGTTGGTTCACGTCTATTCGAAAGTTTGTCTAAAAATGACGTTGTTGAAGCTGAAGAAATTATCCAAAGTATGATGTTAAAACATACGGAATTATCTGGGGTCGCATTAGCTAATTTAAACGGTGGGCTAATACTCACTTCTGACACTTTGAAATATCAGCCACTCATAAATTTAAAAGATAAGTCAGAGACTAAGATATCCTTTGAGGCAGCGCTAAATAGTGCGCAGCTAATTATTGGGCGCACCTACTTTATGCCTAATGTTCAGGAATGGGTAGTGCCTTTGCGCATGTCTATTCAAAATTATGCAGGTAACGTTATCGGAGTCATGACGGTTGGTTTAAAGTTAAGTCATATAGAGCAAGAATGGTTAGGCAATTCTTTACCTGCTAATTTAAGACTATTAGTACTAAGGAAAGACCTATATCGACAGTATGCATCCTTTGCTAACCCTAGTAATTACGAAGAGTTGTTAGCTAAACCGCTAGAAGAAGATATCTTTAAACAGACATTGGCTATCGTATACCAGCAAACCGGTAAAACAATTGATGAAATTCACACTGAAAGGAAATATTTGTCCTATGTTGCGCCGGATAGAAGCGGGACCGATAATATTCAAACAGCAAGTTATAACTCTAAATATCAATATTATATTGTCACGGGCACTACTTATACGGTTTTATTTGAACGTTTAATTTCACCAACATTTTGGTTGATTCTACTCTTATTTATTTTTAACTTTGGTTTATATTTATTATTCAGAAGTAATATTCGTACTCATTGGATGGCAAAGACTTCTTTACAACATCAAATTGAGCATGACTCTTTAACCAAGCTTCCTAATAGACGTTATCTTGTTAATCATTTTCATGACTGGTCACTTACTCATTCTGCTGAACACTCTTTACTCTATTTAGACTTGAATAACTTTAAAACATGTAATGATATTTATGGTCATACTACGGGTGACAAAATCCTTTGTGCTGTAGCCGATCGTTTGGCCGAGTTCTTTTCAGACAGTTTGTGCGCGCGCCAAGGAGGGGATGAGTTTATTATTCTCAGTCCGGTTACCAATCAATCCGTATTATTAAAAAAGTGTGAACAATTTGCCAAGAGTCTGGCTAAAACTATTCATGTTGAGAACTTAGAGTTTTCTATTTATGCATCTATAGGCATTTCATTTTCACCGGCTGATGGAGAAACGCTAGATGAGTTATTGCGTAAGGCGGATATGGCAATGTACGAAGCTAAGCGCAAGCAGTGCAGTATTGGTTTCTATTCAGAGGAGCTTGAAGCTAAAACAAAACAAGCCTCTGATATAGAGCACGAGTTAATCTCTGCATTAAAGAACGAAGAGTTCACAGTATTTTATCAGCCACAGGTCGATGCTTATTCTTATCAGGTTTTGGGTGTGGAGGCTTTGTTAAGGTGGAATAATCCTCGGTTAGGCTTTGTACCACCGGATGTATTCATTCCCGTTGCCGAAGCTAGTGGCCTTATCAATGACATTGGTCGTTTTGTGATGGAACAAGCACTTAAAGACGGTTATGAGGTGTCTAGTGTATGTGACTTGACACATAGGTTAAGAGTATCTGTAAACCTATCCGTATCTCAGCTTTTCAACGATGATTTTATTGAACATTTGACAGGACTTCTTTCTCAGCATAAAGGGCAGGCAGTGACCTTTATGCTAGAGGTGACAGAAAGCTTATTTATAGATGACGTGATTAGAGCTAAAGATATTTTGGAGCAAGCAAAATCTTGTGGCGTGTCAATTTCCCTAGATGATTTTGGTACAGGCTATTCTTCGCTCAGCGTTCTAAGTAAGTTGCCTATTAACGAGTTGAAGATTGATAGAAGTTTTGTGAACGATATTTTGACAGACGAGCACGACTGGTTATTGGCTAAAAGTATTATCTATCTATGTAAAAGTTTATCTATTCCTGTAGTGGCAGAAGGCGTAGAGAATAAAGCACAAGCAGATCGTTTAGCTGCTCATGGTTGTGACGTTTTTCAGGGATATTATTTTGCTAAGCCGATGCCGAAAGCAGACCTCATAAGCTTTCTCAATGAAAAGAAGGCACTTAAGCAAGCTTAGCTTCTTGTATAGTCAAGAATGCTGGCATCAATAATCAAGATATAATTTTAAGTGTTAGTTGATTTGTTGTTTGTACCACATAGTTCCAAAAGCTCGTCTACACTTACTTGATCTAGAACTATAAAAACAACTATTTCAGGTGGAACCTAAAACGTGGAACAGCAATCTTTGCACAGCTCAATAATATCCTCCGAACTCTCTTCATTAAGTGAAACTGGCCAGAAAATGGCTTCTATCTTATCCAAGCTGTTAGCTGATAAATCCTTTGATGTCCCGATGCTTCCAGAAGTTGCGAGCCAGGTGTTGGTATTATCAAACGATCCTGACTCTGATGCGGCCCAACTGGCAAAATTAATCCAAGGTGATCAAGGGCTGTCTGCACATGTTATGCGTATTGCAAACTCTGCGGCTTATACACCCAACGCATCGATGGTGTCTTTACAGCAGGCTATTGCGCGTTTAGGCATGGCACTTATTACCGAAATATCACTGGCAGCTTCGATCAATAGCAAGATGTTCAAGGCGCCTCAATTTGATAAGCGTTTAAAGAATATTTGGGATCACGCGCTTGCTACTGCTCACTGGGGGAAAGAAGTTGCTCGAATTAGTAAGAAAAATGTTGAGGCCTCTTTCTTATGTGGCTTGCTACATAGCATAGGTCGCCCCGTTGTTTTACAAGCCTTGTCAGATCACCTAACCGGCAGTGGCGATAGCTTAAGTGAGCAAGAGGCCGCTATCCTGGAAGAGCATTTTCATATTCCTTTCGGTGTCGTCATTGTTGAAAACTGGAAAATGCCAGACATAGTGCAAGAGTCGGTCCAGTATTATCAAGATTACACACTAGCCACAATTTATCGAGATCAAGCAATGGTAATTCATGCTGCCGACAAGCTTGCGCAAGATACATTGTCTTGTCGTGAAAGTGGTGAATGTGAAATCGAGAACGTACTTGATGACGACGTATTTGCGGCTTTAAATCTCTATGCCGATGAAATTGAAAAGCTGAAACAACAAACCGATAAAGTAGTGGCTGGTATGGAGGCAATGAGACAGTGAGTGATGTAAAAAAAGTCGATGTATTAGTTATCGGAAGCGGCCCAGCAGGCCAAAAAGCAGCAGTGCAAGCCGCCAAAGCAGGTAAAACAGTGGCCTTGGTTGAAAGAGACCAAAGCTTAGGTGGTGCCTGTGTTCATAGGGGGACAATCCCTAGTAAAACACTTCGTGAAAATGCGCTGCGTGTTAAGAATATGCGTAAGAATGCCTCTTTATGCAACTTTGAATTAGCCGAAGACACCGAAATGTCGACTCTGATCGACAGATTAAATCGTGTTCTAAAAGCACATGATGGCTTCATGGTTAATCAAATTAAACGTAATAATATTGAACGCGTTCATGGTCGGGCAAAGTTTATTTCAGCCAATGAAATTGAAGTGACTAAAGTCAGGGGTGAGCCTGAACGTTTTCATGCAAGTTCGATCGTTATCGCGTCGGGCTCAATTCCACGTGAACCAGATAATATCCATATCGACCATGAGAATACCTTTGACAGTGATTCCATTCTGACAATGCTTTACTTGCCGCGTAGCTTAACCGTTTTAGGTGGTGGCGTGATTGCTAGTGAGTATGCTTCCATCTTCCAAGCGCTTGGCGTAAAAGTCACTATGATAGACCGCTACCCCTTACCGCTAGGCTTTATGGATGCAGATTTAACTAGTACCTTTGTCGAATCTTTTACCGAAATGGGCGGCACATGGCTTGGCGAAAAGAATGTCACCAAAGTTGAATGGGATGGCCTTTCGCAAGTCGTGACCCATTGTGATGATGGCACCGTCATCAAGTCTGCAAAGTTATTGTGTGCAGCAGGTCGAATGGCCAACGTTCAAGATCTACATTTAGAAAATGCAGGCTTAGCTATTAACGAAATGGGGCATATCAGTGTCGATGAAATGCTACAGACTGCAGTACCACATATATATGCAGCAGGAGATGTGATTGGCCCTCCATCGTTAGCTTCGGCATCGATGGAGCAAGGAAGAAGAGCTAGTTGTAACGCCCTTGGTATCGGAATCGGCCCTATGAGTAAAATGATACCTTCTGGTATTTACGGCATACCAGAGCTATCAGCGGTTGGTTTAACTGAGCGTCAAGCGCGTAGTGAACATGGAGATATTTTAGTTGGAAAAGCTAGGTTTGATGAGATTTCACGAGGCCAGATAAACGGCATTCGAGATGGAATGCTCAAGATTATTTGCGACCCACAGGGTGAAAAGATTCTAGGCGTTCAGATAGTCGGCGAAGGCGCCACAGAGCTAATTCACATCGGACAAATGGCCATGCTCTCAAATGCGGATGTTGATATATTTGTCGAAAGTATTTTTAACTTCCCAACCTTAGCCGAAGCCTATCGTGTTGCTGCATTAGCCATTATTGGACAAAGAGAGAAAGATTCAGATAAATATTGAGTTGTTGATCCTGAAACAAACCAAAAGCCTGAATGGGGGGCGGGCCAGTGCGCCCCCCCTTATCTAACGAATAACTTCCAATACATTAACAATAGACTCAGGGATGAATAATGAAAGCGACAGAAGCGCACCGTAAATATCAATTTATTGAAGTGGTTTTACAATGGGAAGGTGGAGTAACGACCAGTAAACTTCAAGACTATTTTGATATTGCATCACGCACTACTGCTTATAATTTGATCAAAGCATATCGTAAAGAATTTCCCGAAAATTTACTGCATTACGATCCTAAAGCAAAAAGTCACCAGCCTTCCAAGCAATTTAAACCACACTATACCCAAGGCACGCTAGAAGAATATTTAAGCTTCTTTGGTGAAAGCCCAAATCATACTTATCTCGACCTTATTCCGACTCCCATTCGTAATATCAACATCGAATTGGTACGCCAAATTATTCAAGCCTGTCGTCAACAAAAACGCCTTGATATTGAATATTACTCCCTTTCGAGCGGCGATTTTGAAGGCCGAATTATCAGCCCGCATACACTCGTGAATGATGGCATCCGTTGGCACGTCCGCGCCTACTGTGAAAAGAATCAAGCCTACAGAGACTTCGTATTATCCCGTTTTATGGGCACACCCGAAGAAGAAGGCAAGGCGCAATTCACCGCAGAGCACGACCAAGATTGGAACACATGGCTCACCGTTACTCTTCAACCAGACCCACGTCTTACAAAAGAAAGCCAGCGAGCGATCGAGCTCGACTACCTAATGGATAATGGTAAAAAAGACATCCCATGTCGTGCTGCTCTAGTCAAATACCTACTTCAAAAATTACGCCTAGACAACTACCACCACAACCCAAAAGGCCAACAGATAATCGTCGACAGTGATTGTTGGGAAGCATTAAAACCCCACCGTATGGATTGATGTGTTCAATAATTGTACATGTGTAAATTTACAGTATTGTCGGGGCAGTGTAGGGCAGTTAAAGTGAAAAATAGAAACCCTGTTAGATAAGTATTCGCGCTTTCGCTCGTTGAGCCCGTCGAAACGGTTAAGAAATGTGGGTTCTAAGATAAACAGTAAACTCACAACTCTTATCCACTTAAACCAGCATGGTGCGTGAATAATTGCATAAGTGAGTGTTATCACACAAAGAGATATAAAACGACATGGAACAACTGACCGATCT
>CAXBKC010000078.1:0-11468 GCA_963975615.1 uncultured Oleiphilus sp. | reverse complement strand
CTGCCATGGTTGTTTTACCTGCGCCAGGCGTAGCAAGACAGAGAAAATGTCGCTTGTTTTGAGAAAACTTATTAAGAACTTGATCCACACACTCAGCTTGCCATTCACGAAGTCTCATTATATCCGCTGACCTTGTTTCTCAATTTCAATTGCAGTGTTTAAAGCTTTAATATAACCCTTAATTTTCTGGAAATTATTTCGTGCAAGGTTATAGCTCTCCTGCAACGGTTCCTTTAGTTGAGGGTATTCTTGACATAAAGACTTGTATTGCTCTCTTTCGCCCAGGTTAATAAGTAACTCAGCATTGAAATCTTGTAATTGGTTAACCAGATTTTGAATTAGATGTTTTGAAGGAGAATTCTTTTTATTAAACGATTGATCGATATCCGGCAGGTCTTCGCTAGGTCTGTCTGAAGGACCATTGACTTCAAATATTGCACTATTAAAGAGTTCAGTTTTAGTATAAGAGGTCTTCTTCGATGTTTTTGAATCATTCCGATTCAATAAACCTTTTTTCTGTAACTTTAAAATATTTCTATATACATATCTTTGAGCACTATTTTTATCTATACCTTGGGAAGTTGAAGATGCCATATAAGCACTTCTTAGCTCTAACACCGTAAATTTATCAAAATCATTTCTGGTGATAATTGAATGAATTTCTTTGCATAAAGCTATTTTGATTGCGGGCATACCAAATACCTTTTTAAAGTACTTCTAAAAACTTGAGTAAAATACCTCTCAGATAATTTGAGAGGAATTAATAAATGCGGATTATAGTCCGTGGTCATTAAATCCGCAAATGTAGATAGTCCTTATTTTAAATCAGGGCTATTAATAATGAATGAACTAGCAAAATCCTTCGGTGATATTTTCAAAGGAAAAAGGAAGGAAGTTGGATTATCTCAGGATGAAATTGCACTACTATCAGGAATTGATAGAAGTTATGTGGGTAGAATTGAGCGTGGTGAGGTTAATATCTCTTTAGAAAAAGTATATTTGCTTGCGGATGTAATTGGCTGTTCGCCTAAAGATTTGTTGCCATAGGTAAATCAACTGTTTCATCTACTAGATAGAAAACTTCATTATGGCTAGCTATTTTTATAGCTAGGTGTCATCTCTTGATAACAGCCGAACAGATGCACCTTATTTTTAAAAGTGATTATATATTCTTGTTTTTGGGTGAGTTCACACTGTTCCAATATTAGTTAGATCTCAAACGTTTTTAGAGGATTATAGTCTGGATTGAGCGCACTCGGGTACCCTCTTGGATTACAAAGAACACGCGTTTCACCAATTACGTAATCCGAGCTGTTATGCAAATGCCCATGCACCCACATATTTGGCTTATGCATTTCGATAAACGCCTCATGATCTGATACATATGCTGAGGTTATGACATCATCTTTATCACATTCAGAAACCGATTGAATTGAAGGGCCATGATGCGTTATCACGACATTCTTTTGCCCTTTATATTCCAGAAGCGTTTTTTTCAATTTTAGTAGTAGTCTTTCGGGGCATATTGAAAAGATGCGAAATTAAGGCAAAGTATTGCTTAAAGTCGATTAGGTCCGCAAGTAAGACTCTCAGACATGAATAACGTTTAGACTCAGAACCGTTCTATGCGGTCATTAGAAAGTACTAGAAGAGCCTTGCAGTAACTGATAGTAAATTCTATCTGGCTCTATATCTCGACCAAATTCCTCTATACCTATTTCCATATGATTTGAATTTACATCAAAATGTATAAGTGCCTTTCTAGGGTAACCCTGCCAATTTCTTGGAGGCACCGGATATTTTAAGTTTTCTATATTCGAGCCTTGATAATCATATTTATAGATTTGAATATACTCATTTCCTTTTTTCGGTGTCTTGACGATATAAATATACTCGTTTGTGCAAACGGTCTTTTCAATTGTATGTTTACCTATAATAGGACTTCCCTTTACTAAGTACGATATGTCTAAGCCGGGAGTATCATTATAACCATCGCCTACTACTTTAGTGTCACACCAAACAAAGTCTCCAATACTACCTTTTTCTATATCTGTATGCCTTGTTGAACTGAAGTTCGTAATATCCTTTGCTTCCAGCATAACAACCTGTTGTTTTAAAGGCTCTATCTTAATATGCTGCTTAATGAATTCATTCAAATTACTTTCACTTCTACAAGTTTCACTAGGAGCACTGCCACTTGAAGCGCCTAGAATTCTAGCTTCAGTGCCAAATGGGTAGTAAGTGAATGAAACATATTCAAATGAAGTCACACCAGAGTCATCAACATGTACAGACCTATTTTTAACCAATCTATTAGGAACCAGCCAATCACGGCTAGTTAATGATTCGCTGTATTTTTCATATGAATAAGTATTAACAGTTTCGGATTGGCAAAGTTGTTTGAATTTGAAATAACTAGGGTAAAGCTGGTGACCAGCAAAAAACCAAACTGGAATCAGGGCTACAGTTGCCCAATATAGAAGTGAGCTTATTCTTCCTTTTTTTACGAGTTTTGAAAGTATTATTGAAACAAATACATAGATTAGAATTACAGCCAAATATAACAAACCAAACACACATCTCTCCTTGAATTTTTAATAGCTCATAAGACGAGCTCTTATTTTGAAAGTGTTTAGAGGTGACTTATAAGCCATCATTATACAGCAAGATAGATTCTTGTGAATGGCCGCTATGGACGACATTTCTGCCTTCCATACAGCTGAAAGTCAGTGACTTCTTTTGGCACAAAAAAGTCCAAGTTGCGCCTTCCTAAATCGTGGATTATCAAAAAAATGGAGTGGCAACTAAGGGTCGTTTCCCGACAAAACTTAAGTGAGTATAGGCGATAATTACAAGCACGTCTTCAGCGACAATTTTGTGCGAATTTGAGACAGCTTTCTTGTCTGTTAAGAGGTGTTTCAGTTTTAAAGCAGTTTAAACACACACTATTATGTCTTTCTTAACGAATCCATTAAACTGTCTAAAAACATCAATTTTATTCAAGGTTAGACGCCTACTTTAACAGCTATCACACATCAAAACCTTTATGCTAATTCCAGTTTTTTAAGGTCGCTATTGCGCCGACACTGTTTGGAACGCTAAACATTAATAACGCCTTAGTACCGATATGGAGCTTTAAATGTCGACTCAGATAGACTTACCAAACGAAGCAGATTTCTTTCGTTATATGGAAATACACGGGCCTGGAAGTATTGGTGGTAAACGTAACTATCTGACTTGGCTAAGATATGTGGCTAGTGAGTACAATCCCGACTTTAATTCTTTCAGCGAACAGGACCGTGATAACATATACCTTCAGCTAAAGGCCACTCAAAGCACCCGAGAAAGGTATGGCTCGAACTCAGCTACTTCAGATATAAAATCAGCTTTAAATAAGTATGCACAGTTCATTTCCTCGAGAGTGCCTACAAAAAACATATTGGATGACATTGACTCCTTTATAATTGGCAGCAATACAGACGCCAGAACAGAAATTGAAACGAGGTTAGGGCAAGGATTATATCGAAAGAAGTTAATTGAAATCTGGGGGAAGTGTGCAGTAACGCAGTTGAGCCGAGCTGACCTCTTATTGGCGTCACATATCAAACCATGGAGAGATTCAAATGATCGCGAGCGAGTTGATCCTTTCAATGGTCTATTACTCAACCCACAGCTAGATAAATTGTTTGATAAGGGTTACATCACCTTTACAGATGACGGGGAAATCGTTATCGCAGATTTAATAACGAATGACGAGCTATTGGCGATAGGTGTGCAAAGAACGATGCGTTTGTACAAGGTAGAACCTAAAACACTAATTTACTTGGCCTACCATCGGAAAAGTATTTTTATCCAACCGTCTTTCTTCTAAAAAAGCAGCCTCAACTTTACTTAATATTTTATCATGAGGATAAAGATATAAGTCTCCATTCTCAATGAAGGCAATATAAAGATTCTTGTTCTTATATTGTTTGGCAAAAGAAATGCTGCCTTTCAATTGGACTTTTATATCTGATACGCCATCATGGTGCACAGCAATAAAGTCAGCCCCATTCCAGTCATTTGTAAGCCATATACAGTTGTAACCATAGTCTGCCTAACAAAAAAATGCATTTAAAGACCTTAAATCGCATAACATATAATCCAATACTGATAATGCATTTGAAATCAATAAATTTTATATATATAATTTTTACATATATAAAATTTATTAGTGTGTACTTAGGCAGAGATTATATGATCACAGACCACCAGTATGGCTTGAAACGAATAATACTCATCGATAGTTTTTTACCTGGAAGGCGTTATATAGTCGATGTTGCTGGAAATACAGGTATTACCGGTGACAACGGCATGGGTAAAACAAGTCTCATACGGCTTCCGGTCATATTTTATGGGGAACGGCCTGTAAAAATAGGCATCAAACAAAATCCCGAATTAAAACTCAAAGGCTTTAGTGGCTGGTACCTCCCCAGAAACGGAAGTTATGTGGTATTTGAATATTTATCAGAAGGTGAAAAACGATGTGCTGTTTTTTTACCTGATGCAAATACAGAAGAAGGAGTATGCCGTCACTTTATCGAAACTGGCTATGAAGATGCCCTATTTTTCGATGAAACCATTGATCGCCCCTACACCAAAGAACAATTCTTAAAAAATCTCACATTACAAAACATACGACACCACTCCCCTCACAGTTTTGAGCAATACCGCAAAATTTTGCTAGATGGTGACGTTAAAGGCTTAAAGCACTTTTCAATGGTTCCTTCAGGCTCAAAACTCTCACAACTCCATGAACTTTTTGGTGGCATGCTAAAGCGAGAAACCGACTTCTCCATGCTATGCAAAATCATAGAAAGCTGGGCACACAAAGGAATCGGTGAAGACTCACGAGCAGCGCTATCTTCATTTAGCCTTGATCGCTCCAAACTAAAAAGCTGGATTGTTGAATATGAAGCTCAAAAGAAACTACAAAAACGCGCAAGTAGAGAGACAATCAAATCAGCGAAAGCTAAATTTGAAGAATACAAATATAGTTGTGCAAAGATAGGCAAAATTGTTAATAGAGCTGAAAGCTGGAAAGACACCCTTGTCCTTGACCTAAAGGACCAAAAGAAGACCTTCGATGAAAAGATATCCTCAATAAAACTCCTTCTAGACGAAAATCAAGCAACGATTAAATCACTTAATGATGAGATACAGACTCTGTCTTCAAAAACATCTTCTCGTAAAGCTGAGCTAACAAGTCTAAACACCCAAAAGCTAAATTATGAAACAAAGATCGGTGACAACTATCAAAGCAGACTAAACGAACTTGAAGACTGCAGAAAACAACTAAAATTTTGCCGTAGCCAAAAAGATACTCTCAATGATGCGGCCGTTAAAATAGAGTCCTGGTTTAAAGACGAAAAAAGAGAACTAGAAAAGCGATTTGAAGATGACAAAAACGTCTATCAAGCACAAATTAACACCTTAGATTCCGATAAAAAAGACGCTGATCATCTCCGCTCCATGCAACACCAAAAAGCGATAGTTGAAATCAAAGAGACATTCGCCAGTAATAGGAAACTATTAGATAAACAGATAGAAAAAATAGAGCGAGATATCATTCGTATAGAAACAGCTTGCTTAAACCCGCAATGCCCAGACGAACTAAAAATACGCAAAGATAATTTATTACTCCAACGCGATCAATTATCAGAACAAATTGGACTTTTGAATGATGAAAGAGATAAATGCTCAAGGAAAAAGAATCAAGAGCATTCAATATTCGAAAATCTAAACAAAACATTAACCCAACAAGACACAAGCCGTGATGAAATAGAAGCTGATTTAGAAGGCGTCACAGCAAAACTTAATGCCAATGAGAACAGTCTACTTACCTTTGTAAAAAACAATGTAGACGATTGGGAAAACACCTTTGGAAGAACATTACGCAAAGATGTCTTGCTTAAAACAAACCTTAAACCAACCTTATCATCATCAAATACGGACACGGTCTTTGGTGTTAATTTCGATACAGCTTTATTACCCCCTGCCGAAGAGTTCAATCAAGATACTTTGTTAGAAGAGCAAAAAAAGCTAATCAGTGAACTCAATCAGTTAGAGTCAGACTTTAAGCAAACCGAAACCAAGTTGAAACAAACACTTATTGAAGAAGACAAAGCCAGAAAAGACTTAGAAAAAAATGAATCACAAATAAGCATACTTAAGCCGAAGATAAGTGATAATCGCGGCCAATTATCTAGAATTGATAACGAGATAAACAATTGGCTTGAGAAATACCAAGACGACGCTAAGTTAGAGATAGCTGAGAAAACCAGTGCTATTGATGAGATTAACCATAAACTAGTTGAATTAGATTCCCAGCTTAAAAATAAGACAAAAGAGACGGAAGAGGCATTCAACCTAACAAAAACAAATGCTGATACCGTTTTCAGAACAGCTAAAGACGCAATACAAAAAGACATTGATCAACTAGAGGCCAAAGCTCTAGCTGCATCACACTCTTTGAATGAAACCTATGAAACCAAACTCAATGAAAAAGGTGTAAACCCGGGCCTTCTCGAAAAGCTCGATCTTGAAATAATGGAGAATATAGGAAAAGTCGATGAGCTGACAAAGCTTCAAGAACTTGTTTATGCCTTCAAAAATTTTATGGAAGAAGATTATTCAGAATTCTCCAACATTGAGAAGGTATACAAAGAATACAGCGATCAACTCTTAAAGAGCACAAAATATAAAGAAGAACTAAGATCTATTAAAGAGAAGCTGGTGGATGAACAATCAGACGCTAAGACAAGCTATACAATTAAGAACACACAAATCAATTCAGACATCACAACACTTAATGCCTTATTAAAAGATAACAGCTACAACCCTATTTTGACCTCTGAAGATGTATTGGTCACCATAGATGATGTCAGCAAGGCATATCAATTAAAGATGATGTATGACGAAACCATAAAAGCCCGTGACAACGCTGAACAATCAACCTTAGAACTACTTAAGCCCATAAAGAAAGTATTTACGGATGAAAATCATCACGGCACATCTTTGCATTTGTATTTCAGCAATAACCCCACGAATACTACAAGCCTCGTTGGATTGGCAACTCTGATATTCAACTACATCGATAATGATTTACAAAAAAATGATGTCCGTATTCTCAGGAACAACCTTAATGACCTAGACAAACTAAATAACTATGTTTCCTATATCAACAGCTTCGGAAACAAAATAGCTGAGTTTAGCCGTAATCTCGATCGACATATGGAGCAAATATCAAGCTTCGAATCCCTAGAACGCCTGACTGCGACTATCTACTTCTCATTAATGGATGAGCAAAGCTGGAAGGATATGAAAGCCCTGAGTGACAGCTACAAGGCATGGAGAGATCAAGAGTCGGGCTCATACGAATTAGGCGAACTTAAAGCTGAACTCCCATCTGAAGAACTGTTCAACTCAATACAAGACTATGTAGAAAACGCCTCAAGCCAGGAACTAAGTACTGAAGATTTAGCCCACTTCATCGATTTTAGAATTGAGTTTGAAGATCAGGGCACTTTGCGCAGAGTCAAGTCGCACAAATTGTTGAAGCAAGCATCCTCAAACGCCAGATCATATTTAATATTGGTGGTCATCTTTATTGGCTTTGTGAACATGGTCAGAGGAAAGCATGCTACGCCCCTTGTTTGGGCTGTGGATGAATTAAGAGACATATCCGTCAACAATATTGAGAAATTAGTCGATCTCTTAGGTGTAAACAATATTTCTTTAATTTCAGCCTGCCCTGATGTAGATGAGCACATTTTTGATATTTTCGACAAAATATACGAGATATACAAGTTAGAACAAGGCGGTACAGTATTCGCAGAAATTGTCCCAGACACAGCGGATTTAACGCTTGAATTGGAGTCCTTCTAATGAGTTACAAAACCGAAATCGTTAAAAAATTATTGGATGCTGGTGTTATCTGTGTATTTGCACATCATGAGAACTACCAACGATTAGTTCAGGATGATGATCTTCTTGAAAGTGTTCAAAATATTCTAGCCTCTCTTGATCGTAAGCTCATTCAGTCTGAAAGTGGGAATGCTTTTTTTGCCGTCAATGCTGAACTAAACACAGATACCAAGAAAGAAGCGAAAGAATACTTCAGATACCTTGTCAAAGATGCAAGATACTACTTAGATATATTAGAGTTCTTTGCCGAGTCTTGCCAGCAAGATATCTATATACAAGCCGGTGAGAAAATTCAATTTTCTGATTTAGCAAGATCGCTTACACACAGCAACTCACTTCAAGAAAGACTCAAAAGATTACTCGGAAACAGAGCTGATTCGGATGTCTCTAAGATGGCATCCCGCCTTCTTGATGATCTAGTGAAATCAGAGCTCCTATTCCTACAGGACTCACAAAGACTCATATACCGATTTACGGGGAAACTTGAACTGATCCAACAAGGGCTTATTTTTATTGTCGAGCAAAATCGCTTAGGCATGGAACATACCGATCCCGAAGACAACCTTCAAAAAGGTTTAAGAGTGTGAATTCAAAACATCCTGTCATACGCTTAATAGAAGATATTTATAGCTCCAGGGAGCTGATTGCCACTCTTTATGATTCAGAAGGTGAAGGGGTCCTCGATGCCGATGATCCATCAACAAAGAGACAGATAAACAAACTTAGCAACCTCCAACTTCTAATATCACTTCATGGTGATTCATATTATTTGGAATCAGACTTTACCCGTTTAATCGATAAAGGCCTTAGACAAGATACTATTTCGTATTTGAACTCTGATGTTGGTAACGAAATAAAGAAAATTAATCATGTCTTTGATATCTACCATGATGCACGAATCAAAGGTCAGATCAGCATTGTTCGTAAGAATGAAAGAGAACTGACCAAGCTCTTCATCGCAATAACACAACGATTTAACGCCACAGCAGAAGAGCTATTTAAAAGAGTACAAGCAAACTACGGGAAAATGGATTACGGCAACGATAGAGCAAGAGAAAATAAGTTTTATCAAGATGAACTAGAACAGTTGAAAGAAAGCTATCACCAGGTTGATAAGTTTTTGGATGCAGAAGTTTTTCAGAATGATCAGTTGATGATTAACCTCTCTATCTCATATAAAGGTAGAACAATGGGCTTTTTTGATAAAGTCTCTCGAACACTGACTCTTCTAAAGGAATTTGCCTATAGAGCGCGAGAACAAGAAATTAGAACTGAAAAGCTAAGGGCTCTTCTTGACCATATTGAAATGCATCCGACAGATAACTTTGAAGATACTGAAAATGCGGTACTTCAATGCCCTGTTTTTATGCAAATGTCAGACAGAATGAAATCAACTATCAAAATCAGGTCGTATCCGAACATTGATAATGATGATTTCGAAGAAGCTTATGGCGAAATGATAGAGAAAATAAGCGTTCCTTCCCTAAGCAGCGAACCCTTTTCTCGAGAACCAAGTATCGCTAAAGACACAGACCTTATCAAACGCGTTAGGGAGCAATCTCGTGCCGATAAACTATTAATCACTGTGTTGAAACAGGTTATCTCATCGAACAAGCCCATTCTAGCAAGTGATGCCTTATCCGATATGGACCAAATGTCTATGTCACTTGAGTACTGGCTATATTTCCTTAGAAAGAACTATTCGAATAATCGAAGAATTGGTAGACGGAAAATCCGCGCAATACTGAATATCGTGCCGATTTTAGACATAAAAGAAGGATATTCAGGTAATGCCATCATGAAGAATGTTGTGATCTGCCCGACATCTTATTCACATCAGGCAATCAACCAATATTATCACGGCAAGTTTGATGTTAAATAAAAAAGAAATAGAGTTTGCTCTATCGATCGTACAAAAGGGACTTAGGAAAAAAAAGAAGTCTGTCCTCTCTGATACCTTCAAATCTAAGTGGTATGTAGGAACACTTATATCAAGAAAGAATGAATATATTTATAGCTTTGATGATATCACGCTGATTGAATCACTCTTGGTAAGATCTGGCATAGATTCTCAAAATAAAATCGAATTCGGTGGATCCAGAGGAAAAACTGGCGAGCAAATCGTAAATGAAAAAGAAGGCGCCTCACCTGTATTCCCTAAGCCTATTTGCATGAAAGTAATTAATGAAGGTGTTCAAATAAACGGTTTACCAATTTACAAAACCGGCGTTGGACATCTTCAATTCAATTATCAGGATATAGAGACCATTCAAGCAAACTGCATTGTCATGGTAGAGAATTTGGAAACATTCCGATTATTGGACACAGTTATTTGTGATATCGATACCACCGGTTATTTGTTTATTTGGCGAGGTGGACCAAATAGCAAACTATCCATCCCGAACACACAAAAGTTTATTAGAGTATTAGGTGAATATTGCAATATCGAAATAGGCTGTTTTGCTGATTATGATTTAAAGGGACTTATTATTGCCCAGGAACTAGGTGGTCATTTTGCTATTTTACCTAATATTCATCAATTGAAAGAACAGAAAATACAAGGTAGCGAGAAAGATTATGCTAAACAGTGGGACGAATATGACGCCAAGAAATATTCTATTGCTGCTGTCGAGTCGCTTAAGCCCTACGCCGACTATCTGCTAGATAAAAAGCAAAGCTTTACACAGGAGCGTATGTGCGCATTAAGCGTCACGCATCAATTAATCAGGTTAATTCAACATGATAAATAACAAAATAAGCGAAAAGCAAAGAGAACGTTTTGAATTAATCGAAACCATAGCGTATTGGGAACGCAGTCTTAATGCAAACATACTAAAACAATTCCTTCGTCTTACTTGGAACATGGCCATCAAGGAGTTAGGCGTATACAAGGAGCTTCATCCTAAGACATTTGAATACAATCAATCACTTCGTGTATTTACCACCAATGAAGGCTTTACGCCTGTTTATATATCAACTGACTGGAGTCTTTATCATGATCATCTAATCAAGTACTCCACCCTTTATAATGAGCACCTTTGGTCGCCAAACTCTGTAGTAATCTTTCCTAATTCCCTAAATAAGGTACGCAATGAAATTATCCAAGGTGTAACTCAAGCAATTAAAAATAAGAGAACCATTAAAGCCAAGTATTGCTCTATGAATAACCCCAAAGGCATAACTAGACGTATACATCCACATGCGATCGCCTTTGATGGTCGTAGATGGCACTTAAGAGCTTATTCAGAAAGCCATGATGAATTTAGAGATTTCAATTTATCGAGAATAACAAAGATTGAACTCGAAGGAATAAGTGATATTGATTCTCTAAATGATAAAGAATGGCATGACTATAAAACCCTATTACTAGATGCACACAGCTCGCTTTCTACAGACCAAAAAAAACTAGTTTTGAGTGACTACAACAAGAACAAACCATTTAAAATTAATTTAAGAACATCCATGATTAAGTATTTCATAAAATACTATAACATAGCTGTTTG
>CAXBKC010000077.1:0-11527 GCA_963975615.1 uncultured Oleiphilus sp. | reverse complement strand
TCTTAATCAGACTATTTTGATTAGGCCTTGATGAATACTTGCTAAGATTCTTGGTTCATTTTTTTACGTGGTATACCAAGGCGCTGCCTTCGTTCCCAGAGGTTTTTCCTACTTATTCCTAAACGTTTAGCTAGTTCTGTTTCATTCATATGGTCTTGATTTTCAATTACAAATTGCTGGAAGTAATCCTCAATAGAAAGATTCTTGTTTGTTTGCTTGGTAAAGGCCATATGGCTGTGTGATGGTGTAATTAAGCCTTGAGGGATATTAATGTCATCCACTTCAGATTCAATATCAAGTAGATCCGCAGTAATCATTTTGTTGTCACAAAGAATCGTGCCGCGCTCGATAGCATTTTCAAGCTCACGAACGTTGCCTGGCCAATGATAATCTCTGATTGCCTTCATTGCATCAGGACTAAATTTTATATCTTGCTGGCCTAATTTATTGCATGCTTTTTCTAGCAAAGTATTTGCTAGGCCTAAGATGTCATCACCTCTGTCACGAAGCGGAGGCAGCTTTAACTGAACAACATTCAAGCGGTAGTATAAATCTTCTCGGAAATGCCCAGTTCTTGCTAATGCTTTTAGGTTTCTATGCGTTGCCGCGATTAGCCGAACGTTTACTTGTTTGGAAACTGTTGAGCCTACTCTTCTTATTTCACCTTCTTGTAAAACACGTAATAAGCGAGCTTGAGCTTCTAGTGGAAGCTCTCCAATTTCATCAAGAAATAAAGTTCCACCATCTGCTGCTTCTATTAAGCCGCTTCGAGCACCTACAGCGCCTGTAAATGCGCCTTTTTCATGGCCAAACAGCTCTGACTCAATTAGAGATTCAGGAATGGCAGCACAGTTGATGCAGACATACTCTTCATCACTTCGATGGCTTAGGATATGTATTGCTCTTGCTGCTAATTCTTTACCACTTCCCGTTTCGCCTTGGATTAGAACTGTAGCTTCTGTAGGTGCTACTTTTTCCATTAATCGAAAAACACGCTTCATTGCTTGGCATTGGCCAAAAATAAATTGACCTATTTTTTCTTCAGCTGTTTGTTTGCCAACGGAAATAATCTCGACAGGCGCGTTTTTATTTTCGCCTAAAATATCGTGTACAATTTCTATGAAATCGACATGATCAAAGGGCTTCGCTAAGTAATCGACAGCACCTATTTTCATAGCTTCTACGGCGGAGCGTAAGCTAGCGAAATTTGAAGTAATTAAAACAGGCACGCCTTTGGCAAGCGCAATAATCTCACTTGCCGTATGTGAAGGTTTGCTGAGATCAACGACAATAAGTTCAAATGATGCTAAAGCATAATTTTCAGTAGCGACATTAACCGTTGATGCAACATCTACATGAAAGTTGTGTTCTTCAAGAATGCTTTGTAGGTTACTACGATGATCAATTTCTTCTTCAATAATTAAAATTCGGCGCATAGACCAAGCTCAAGTTAATTCAGAGTGTAGATGATAACGTATTAATAGGGGTGTTCTGAAGTGTTCTAAGGGATGAGTTCACTTTTTCCACACAAATACTCAGGATTCCAGTTTTCCAGAGCTTCGTCTAAGGCATTTTTACAATTGTCGGGCTTATATTTTAACTTTAGGCCTAAAATCGAAAATACAGTTAATAGGTTTTCAAGAGCAAGGTTGGAATTAATGGCGGGAGCTTTATTTTGTTTGCTTAGCTTTTGTCCATTTTTGAAGGCGATAACAGGAAAGTGTGCAAGCTCAGGAGGTGTTTTGTCTAATGCAAGATAAAGAGCCAACTGCATAGGGCTTGATTCTATTAAGTCATAGCCACGTACAATATGAGTTATTTCTTGTGAAATATCATCACATACAACGGCTAACTGGTACGCATAAAAGCCTTCTTTGCGTTTAAGGACGAAATCATTCGACAGCTTTCGAGTTTGAATACCTTGAAATTTATCATCCCAGATAAATTGGTCTTGCTCCTGTAGGTTTGAAGGAGCCCGAAACTTGATTGCACACTCGGTTATATCAGCCTGTTTGGTCGTACAGCTTGGTGTATGGCTTCCATTGTGGGTAAGTAAGTATTTACGACTACAGGGGCAAGCATACGCAAAATTATTCTTGTGAAGTTGATCAAGTGTCTGTTGATAAAGCTTAGCGCGATTAGATTGATAAATTATAGATGCATCAGCTATGAGTCCGTGACTCGAAAGGGTGTTGATTATATTCTGAGAGGCACCTTGTTGTTCTCGAAGCGGGTCAATATCTTCTATTCTGACGAACCACTCGCCTTCGTTGTAACGAGCTTCAAGGAAGCTGATAACGGCGGCAAAAAGTGAACCAAAATGAAGAGGCCCTGTAGGAGACGGAGCAAAACGACCACGGTAAGTAGGCATGATAAATAGAATACTGATCTTAAAAAAGCTGCAAATGTACATGCAGCTTTTTTAGATGTATGAGTTTAGATGCCGGTTTGACGCTCTTTTATTTCTGCAAGCGTTTTACAGTCGATACAAAGGGTCGCTGTAGGTCTTGCTTCTAGTCGTCGAACACCAATTTCAACACCACAAGAGTCACAAAAGCCATAATCATCATCTTTAATTCGATCAAGGGTCTTATCAATCTTCTTAATAAGTTTTCGCTCACGGTCTCTTGTCCGTAACTCAAGACTGAATTCTTCTTCTTGAGTTGCGCGATCACTTGGATCTGCATAATTAGAAGCATCTTCTTTCATATGGTGAACGGTACGATCAACTTCTTCCATTAACTCCTTTTTCCAAGATAAAAGAATTACACGGAAATGATCGAGTTGGGCGGAGTTCATATACTCCTCACCTTTCTTTTCAGAGTAAGGCGTAAAGGGAGTGTTTGTTGGGTTTGCTTGGTTAGCCGGCATATATATCATCTCATGTTTGGCACTTATTGCTACTCGTTGCCAGCCGGGACAACGAGATACCTTGTTAGCTTCATTCTGTTTAGTAATTGAAGAACTATATAGAAAGTTTCCAATAGAATGCGCTAAGCAGGAAAAATTAGCAGAAACCATGAAGTTTAGCCAATTTTTTATGGCTTGTTTGTTGAATAGATTACAAAACTGTGTCTGAAAAGCAAATTGAGACTATTTAAAGGGCTCAAATGACAGTAAAGAAGTTTGTTTGTTCGCAGTAATGTAGTCTATAGTTTTTAAAATATACGAAAAAGTACACAAAAAAATTAGTAAGCTTTTTAAGGAAGTAAAATGGAAGAAGGTAAGAAAATTCTCTTGGTCGACGATAGCCGGATTTCACGATTAATGTTAAAAGCGATCATAAAAGCAAATTATCCTAGTTGGGAAACAGTTGAAGCAGAGGATGGTGAGGCTGCTCTAAAGCTTTGCCAATATACTGAGTTTGATTTCATCTCATTGGATATGAATATGCCCGGGCGTGATGGTTTAACCATTTCGCCAGAACTACAAGATTTATGCCCTAATGCGAAGATTGCGTTATTGACCGCAAATTTCCATGAAAGAGTGAAAGATAAAGCGAAGGCGCAAGGCTTAAGCTTTATACCTAAGCCTATTACTGAAGAAAAAATCGTAGAATATTTAGCTAAGAATGTTGTTAAATAATAAAAAGTAAATTGATCACCGGGCAAGTTTGGTAATTTTATATAAAAGACTTATCATCCGTCTTTAGATTCAAATTCGAGGTGTTCGCCTTAGCTCGTTTTAAGATAATAATTCCGAAAGAATGATGGATGATTAACTATGTTTTCAGAAATATTCACGTTGGCAGATTTTTATAATCCAATTTCCCAGTTCATTGTTAAAGCCACAAACCCACTATTGATACCCTTAAGACGCATTATCCCGAGTATGGGTAATATTGATAGCGCCTCGATTGTTTTAGCCATTGCGTTTCAGTTAGTCGTGATTGGACTTAAAATGCTTGTCTTGAGTGGTGGTATAGCGAACCCTATATTCTTATTAGCCCTTTCTGCCGTAATGGTTTTAGATGTTGTATTAAAAGTGTATTTTTGGGCCTTAATTATTATGATTATTTCTAGTTGGGTGGCGCCAGGAAGTAACAACCCTGCTTTGGTTCTTATCAATCAGATAGTAGAACCATTGATGCAGCCTTTCAGAAAATTACTCCCATCAATGGGTGGCCTAGATTTATCGCCTATATTTGTTTTTCTGGTTATTCAAGTGCTCGAAGTTGTAGTAAAGGGCTTGCACTCACAAGTTCTTGCGTTGGCATAAGTGGCCTTAGGATGATTCTGAACAAACTCTCCGAAAAAGTTGCTGTCTATCACGAATGGAAAGCGCAACTAGTTACAAAAGTAGAGTTTTACCAAAATTGGCTCAACGATAACAACCTAAACTCCTTCGATCTTGAGCAACGCTTAGATCAAGGTAAAAGGCTTGTTCAAGAAGATCAATTAACTATCGCCATGGTTGGGGAATATTCTCGAGGAAAAACAGAACTGATTAATGCTTTGCTATTTTCAGGTTTTGGTCAGCGCCTTTTACCTTCGCAGGCCGGACGCACCACAATGTGTCCAACGGAAATTTATTATGATCTACAGCAACCCAAAAGCTTCCTAAAATTACTCCCTATTGAAACGCGTATTAAAAGCAATTCTATTCAAAGCTTAAAAGCAGACGATAGTCTTTGGAAAACAATTCCAATTGATGTTGGGGACGCCAAACAAATCACTGATGCCCTTCAGCAACTAGCAGCGACTCGCATAATAGCGCTTGAAGATGCAACGCAGATGGGTTTTGACCAACGGATGCTGGAAAAATTGCCCGATGACTCTAGTAAAGTGGTTATACCTGTCTGGCGGCATGCCTTATTAAGCTTAGATAATCCTTTGTTGAAACAAGGTATTCGTTTTTTAGATACGCCAGGATTGAATGCCTTGGGCTCTGAGCCAGAACTAACGATCAGCATGTTGCCAAAAGCGCAGGCCGTAATTTTCTTGCTTAGTGCTGATGCTGGGGTAACAGCAAGTGACTTGTCAATTTGGAAGCAGTTTATCGATAGCCGCGATTCCGATCATAGAGCTGGCCGATTTGCTGTTTTAAACAAAATTGATGTACTTTGGGATGATATTCAAGGGGAAGACCATGTCCAGAGTTCCATCATACGAGTACGTCAAAATACAGCAGAGCAATTGAATATTGACTTAGATGATGTCATTGCAGTATCGGCTAAACAAGCTCTTATAGGCAAGGTAAGAAACGACGAGGACTTGATACAACGAAGTCAGCTGCCTTATCTTGAAAACATTATCGCACAACGAATATTACATCAAAAAGAAGCCTTGATTTGTGATGATTTTGTCACTGACTTACAGCAAATGTTACATGGCTCGATGGCCATTTTGAATCAACGCTTGGCTTCTATGTATGAGCGTTTAGATGCGCTTGAGCAAACGGATGCTAAAAAGAGAGCTATTGGAGATCTAGCCCGACAATCTCATGAAGAGCATGAACGCTACTATAAAAAATTGATTACTCTAAAATCGAGTCGTCGTTTAATGCATTCACAGGGTGATATTCTACAACAATTAATGAGCCCGCTACGGTTTAAGGCTTTACTTAAAAAGACCAAGCGAAGCATGAATGATAGTTGGAGCACCTTGGGTTTAATGCACACGATGACTCAGTTCTTTAATCAGATAGAAAAAGAATTTGAGAATATGGTCACAGAGGCTCGCCTGGCAGATAAAATGGTGGTCACTATTTATCAACGCTTTAAGTCCGATATTGATGCTAAACATCTTCAGCCAAAAGCGTTTTGTATTAAGTCGCAGCAAGCGGCAGTAAAAGATCTTAAGTCCAAACTAATACAGTTTTGCCGACAGCCTAAAATGTTTATGACCGAACAGACTATGCTGACTGAACATTTCTTTACCACCTTTGTATCCGAAGTAGAAGTGATTCAACAGGAAGTATATGAAATTGCTATACGTTGGCCAGATAGAGCGTTAATGCCGTTGATGCAATATGCGCAAGAGCAAAAAAAGACCTTGGAAAACCAGTTAACCCAACTTAAAAGATTGGCAAACTCTAGTCGTGAAGTGAAAGAGCAGCAACTTGAATTAGATCGTGTGATTAAAGCGACAGAACAAGAGCTTGAGATTGCAAAGGATCTTCAGCAGGATCTAAAGTTCCCCTTGCAGTTAGATTGTGCTTCAGCTAACGAGCCATAATCAGGCTAAATATTGCCATTATTAGGTAGGGCGTTTACACTCCGCTTTCACTTGAATTCCAGAGAATACGTTCACGAATGTCCAGTCAAAAAAACCGAAATAAAGTCTCTAAAAATGCCAAGGACCCAGTCAGTCACTCGGTTGGAATTGTGACGCCACAGACATTACATGTCGATCAGCCTTTATCTTTGGTGAGTGGCAAGACGCTTAAGCAATATGATTTAGTCTATGAAACCTATGGCGAATTAAACGCCCAACGAACAAATGCGGTACTTATATGTCATGCCTTAAGTGGCGATCACCATGCTGCTGGTTTTCATGTCGGAGAAAATAAAAAGCCTGGCTGGTGGGATAGTTGTATAGGGCCGGGCAAGCCTATTGATACTAACCATTTCTTTGTAGTGTGCTTGAATAACTTAGGCGGCTGTAACGGCTCAACCGGCCCGAACACTATTAATCCAGACACCGGTGAACTATTCGGTCCAGACTTTCCCATCATTACTGTCAAAGACTGGGTCGAAAGCCAACCTCGATTAGCGGATGCACTTCATGTTCAAACGTGGGCCGCTGTTGTGGGTGGAAGTTTGGGCGGCATGCAGGCATTGGCGTGGTCACTGCACTACCCAGATAGAATCAAAAATGCCGTGGTCATTGCTTCGACACCTAAACTTACAGCTCAAAATATTGCTTTTAATGAGATATCACGAAAGGCCATTACCTCTGATCCCGATTTCCATCAAGGCCATTATTATCGTTACAATACGATTCCTAGCAAAGGCCTGATGCTCGCTAGAATGATTGGTCATATTACCTATCTTTCAGATGCCGCTATGGGTGAAAAATTTGGCCGAGAGCGAAAAACAGAAGCCTTTAATTTCGGTTATGATGTTGAATTTGAAGTGGAAAGTTATCTAAATTACCAGGGTGAGCGTTTTTCAAAAAGCTTCGATGCCAATACCTATTTATTGATGACCCGCGTATTAGACTACTTTGACCCAGCGTCAGAGTTTGGCGGTTCACTTGAAAAAGCCTTCGAAAAAGCGAGCTGCAATTACTTTGTTGTGTCCTTTAGTACCGATTGGCGATTTGCCCCTGAGCGTTCAGAGCAGCTGGTTGAGTCTATGGTAAAAGCTGGACGATCTGTTAGTTATGCTGAAGTAGACGCACCCTATGGTCATGACGCATTTTTAATCCCAACCGAGCGTTATATGGCTATTTTTTCAGCCTACATGAATCGAATCATCAAGGAGATTGAGGCGTGAGAGCGGATTTAAAGCTGATAGAGCCTTGGGTGAGAGCAGGAACACATGTCCTAGATTTAGGCTGCGGTGATGGCACTTTATTGGCACATCTTCGAGATAAAAAAAATGTTCAGGGTTATGGTCTGGAAATTGATGAAGCACAGATAACCAGCTGTATAGAAAAAGGCGTTAATGTGATTGAGCATAACTTGGACTCAAAAGGCCTTAAAAGCTTTGCCGATCAACAGTTTGATACCGTAATTATGACCCAAGCTCTTCAAGCCGTGCGTCAACCCGATGTGATGTTAGAAGAGATGTTGCGTTTGGGGCAGCAAGGTATCGTGACCTTTCCAAACTTTGGATATTGGCGTTGCAGGCATTACTTACTTTGGCATGGTAAAATGCCGATGTCGAAAACCTTGCCACACACTTGGTATAACACACCGAATATTCATCTGTGTACGTTTAAAGATTTTGAAGCTTTGTGTAAGAAAAAATCGATTAAAATCCTGAATAGAACCGTTGTAGATTCGCAATTCTCACAGAGTCGATTTGCCATGATGTGGCCAAACTTATTTGCAGAGTTTGCCGTTTATCGAATTTCCAGATAAGAAATTTACCCAAGCGCTATCGAGAGTAAACAACATGATCATGTACATTCAAAACATATTCAAATTCATGCTTCTGCTTTGTCTTAGCTGTTCTGCCTTAGTTCAAGCAGAACAAAAAAAAGTGTTTAATGGTCCTAATGGTAGTGAATACGAAATTCATTACATTGGTTTTACCAGTACATTTTTAGACCCTGATGTTGCAAAGCAGTATGACATTGTTCGAAGTCGTGCTTTAGGTGTTATCAATATCAGTGTGATAAAAGTTGAAAAAGACGGCAGCCGTAAAGCAGTGGGTGCAGTCTTACAGACTAAGATGACCAACGACATTCAGCAGAATCAATTTTTATCCTTTCAGCAAATTGTCGAAGGCCCTGCTATTTACTATTTAGCGCAACTTCAATTTAGAGAAGGTGAAGTATTAACCTTCGATGTATCCGCTTATCCTGAAGGCAGTGTTAAGCCTTTACAATTCAGGTTCGTACAAAATTTTTATAACGACTAGGCTGTTTCTCTCGCTCCTGTTGTTGAAAGTATTCTCGTTAAAGGTATCCCTGTGAAAGTTATATTGGCAAGTGGCAATAAAGGCAAAGTAAATGAACTGACAGAATTACTTCAAGCTCAGAATATTGAAGTTGTAGCTCAGTCAGAATTCAACTTAGAATCGCCAGAAGAAACAGGCCTTACATTCATAGAAAATGCCTTGATTAAGGCTCGGTATGCGGCCGAGAAAACTGGTTTACCTGCCATTGCCGATGATTCCGGTTTATCTATTCCTGCTTTGAATGGCGCGCCTGGTATTTACTCAGCTCGATATTCAGGTGAGCAAGCGACCGATCAAAGTAATATTGATTTAGTCTTGAAGCACCTAGACGGAATAAAAGATCAGCAGCGCCAAGCCACATTCAATTGCGTGCTGGTGTATCTAAGGCATGCAAATGACCCAACGCCTATTGTGTGTCATGGCCAATGGCACGGTCTGATAAGGGAAGATCAGGTAGGAGCCGGGGGCTTTGGTTACGACCCGATATTCTGGGTTCCCGAAAAACAATGCACAGCAGCAGAACTAAGCAAGACTGATAAAAATGCGATTAGTCACCGTGGTAAAGCCTTAGCGCTTTTGGTTTCTCAACTACACGATGCTCTTCCTAAATGATTCAGGTTTTACCGCCTTTAAGCCTTTACGTTCATGTTCCTTGGTGTGTGAAAAAGTGCCCTTATTGCGACTTTAACTCACATACAACTCAGGAAATACCTGAAAAAGCCTATCTTGAACAACTTAAAAAAGATCTTCTAGTCGATCTGATATTTGTACAGGGTAGACCACTTAAAAGTATCTTTTTTGGTGGTGGCACACCTAGCCTAATGAGCCCTGAATTCTTTCATGAATTTCTCGACTTTGTCAGACAGCATATTGAAATTAATGCCAGTACCGAAATTACCTTAGAAGCCAATCCTGGTACCACAGAAGCTAGTAAGTTCCTTGGTTATCGGCAAGCAGGAATCAATCGGTTATCGCTTGGTGTACAAAGCTTTCAAGCAGATCAGTTAGCAAATCTAGGTCGGATTCATTCTGGGGATGATGCTTTAAGAGCCGTTGAGCAAGCTAAGCAAGCGGGCTTTGATAATTTCAATCTAGATTTAATGCATGGTTTACCCGATCAAACCTTAGATACGGCCTTAGCAGATTTACAACAAGCGCTTGATTTAAATCCTCCGCACTTATCTTGGTATCAATTAACCATTGAACAAAACACCGAGTTTTTCCGTCACCCTCCGATTTTGCCAGAAGACGAGTCACTCTGGGACATTCAGTTAGCCGGTGCCGATTTACTCAAGCAGCATAATCGTCATCAATATGAAGTATCCGCTTTTGCTTTACCGGGGAAAGAAGCCCAACATAATTTGAATTACTGGCGTTTTGGGGATTATCTAGGGATTGGTGCTGGAGCTCATGGAAAGGTAAGCTCTTATAAGTCATTAAGTGGTAGTAAGCGGTTACTTACTGAAATTAATGTCATGCGCTATCGAAAAACGCGCATACCTAAAGACTACTTAGCAGCAAAATATAACTTACAACCAAATCCTAGCTTGCGTATTGGTGAAGAGTTTATCCAGCCTGAAGATTTACCCTTTGAGTTTTTAATGAATGCCTTAAGATTAACGCAAGGTGTCGATAAAAGTTTATTTGAAGAACGCACAAGTTTGGGTATTTCAGCCTTAGAGCCACATTTATCGAATTTAAGAAAGCAGGGTTTATTAAAAGAAACTGGTCTTTGCCCAACGGATAAGGGCCATTTATTTCTTAACGATGTCTTAGCGAACTTTACTGACATTTAAGCAACGCTTTTAGATCGATAGTTACTCTGTTTGATAGCCAAACACATGGATAATTGTTTTGGCTTCTGCGCTCTTAATATAGTCATGCAGCGCTTTTGCGCCAGCACTATTTTTGGCACGCTTTAGTAACACGGCATCCTGACGTATTGGGCTATATAGCTGGCGGGGTATTATGAAGCCTGAGCCTGCTTGATTATGTCCTTTATCCATTATTTGCGAGAGCGCTACAAAGCCTAAGTCTGCATTACCGGTTGCGACAAACTGGTAAGTTTGAGCAATATTCTCCCCTTGAACCCACTTTGGTTCTGTTAATCGTTTTAATTTTAATGCGTCGAGTACTTCTAAAGCTGCTACACCGTAAGGTGCTAGTTTTGGATTGGCTAATGCTAGCTTATTGAAGTTGTTATTTTTTAATTGAGTGAAGTCAGCGCCGACAAAATCAGGTTTGAAGGACCATAAAGCAAGTGCGCCAATAGCATAGGTAAAGCGACTTCCAGGTAGTGTTAAACCTTCTTTTTCCAAAAGCGCTGGCTTAGTTTGATCGGCAGATAAAAATAATTGGAAAGGCGCACCATGTTTTATTTGTGCATAAATCTTACCTGAAGAGCCAAAAGAGGTAATGACCTTATGATCATGAGATTGCTCGAACTTAGTCACTATTTCTTTCATGGTGGAAGTAAAGTTTGTAGCAACGGCAAGATATATGTCATCGGCATGTGCTGAGCTAATTAGAAAATAGCTCAGCATCAGAGTCGTTAATCTTTTGAATCTATTCATGATTGTTTATCTACGATAAAGCTGCTTTTTAACTAGGCGATAAACCAGCTGAAAACAGCTTTTACTTTTCCAGTAAACCTTATAGCGTCGAAAAGACTTTCTTAGCTGCTTCAATCGTGGCGTTAATTTCTACGTCTGTATGCGCAGAAGATACAAAGCCGGCTTCAAAGGCCGAGGGCGCTAAATAAACTCCTTCAGCTAACATGCCATGGTAGAACTTTTTGAACCTTTCTTGGTCACAAGCCATTACTTGTTCAAAGCTTGAGATAGTTTGCTCTTCCGTAAAGAAAAAACCAAACATGCCACCAATTTGATTAAAAGTGAAAGGAATATTAGCTTGGTCGGCAACGGCTTTTAAACCATTGACTAATTTTGCGGTTTTTTG
>CAXBKC010000076.1:0-11532 GCA_963975615.1 uncultured Oleiphilus sp. | reverse complement strand
TATATCAGGCGATTTCAAGACAGCAAAACCTGCCTGCTGAACCGTTTTCTTATGCAAATGTGCCATGCGCCCCATAGAACCCAGAACCTGACTACCGACGCCAAGGCTTGCAGTCAAACTCGCCGTAGAAGATAAATCCAACAAAACACCTGCAAGCACGTCATCTTTATCATCTAAGCTCAAGCCATCAATGCCACCAATTAAGTCAGCGCTATTTTCTTTTTTAGCCAACCAACGCGCCATCTCACTTGTTGCACCTCTAGTAGAGATCGCATAAACAGAGGCGCCTTTTGCTTGCGGCTTAGTAAACGCGTCAGCATGGACCGATACAAGCAAGTCTGCATTAAACTTTCTTGCCAACACTGTCCGATCTCGAAGCCCAATATAATAATCACTCTCTCGCGTCAGAACTGCCTTGAAACCTTTCTTAGTATTGATTCTATCTCGTAACGCTTGTGAGACAGCCAACACGACATGCTTTTCTCTGACACCATTAGGCCCAATAGCGCCCGGGTCTTCTCCTCCGTGACCAGGGTCGATCACCACTACAATATCGCGCTTTCCAGCATGGATATTGAAGTTTTCTATTTTTGCTTTAAGTTTAGAATTTAAATGTCTTTTTGAAGAAGGAATCAAATCAAAAACTAAGCGTTCTTTATACTGCTCATTAGCTTTAAGCAGAAAAGATTTTGCCTCAACCTTCTCTTTTAAATCGAGTACGATGCGCAAATCATTCTGGTTCCTTTTTGCAGTACGAATCGCTTTTAGAGGTGACGTAGATAACTCCAGAGCATTAAATATCTGTGGCCGCTTAGCGGTATTACTCACATCGATAACAATTCGATCGGGCTTTACTAAGGTCATAACACGATATTCAACTGAGTCAGATAACTCTAAAACCAAGCGTGTAGATTCAGGAGACTCCCAAATCCGCGCATTCATAACCTCTGACTGCTTCGCAAAAACAAGCGTAGGTAAAAAAACACCAAACAAAAACAGCAGTCTAAAAAGGCTTCGACTCACTACTCACTCTCCCCTAGAAAAACACTGCTAGACAACTTTAATATTCTTGGTAATTCCGTCATACAATTCATCACTTTTCAAAAACCTTCGCTAATCTCACAATGTAATCATTGTCATTAGACTCAAACAGCTCGATATCACTTTCAGCCAGCTTATTTAAGAGTTTTTTAAATACTGGTTCATAATTTATTTCTGTTTCTAATGAAAACTTCAATTGAGCCGTTCTGCCTTCATTATGAAAATTCAAATCAATATCTAAACTTGGAGCCGGTAATACACCTTTGCCTTTGTCAGGCCATTCGATCAAACATACAACCTGATTTGTCTCATCGTTCACTTCAAAGTAGTCACGAATCCCCATAAACTCCAATTCTTCAGGGTCACCCAGTCGATACAAATCGAAATGATAAATCAATCTGTTATTTATTTCGTAAGGCTCTACTAAGGTATAAGTAGGGCTTTTCACACTGCCTTTATGGCCTGCTGCACTCAAAAAACCACGACTGAAGGTCGTTTTACCCATCCCCAAATCGCCATGCAGATAAATCAAAACAGCTTCACGAATACCTTGATTAAGAGCACCGTATAAATTTGCCCACTCAAAAACACACTCACCTAGCTTCAAAGTTTCTGCTTCATTTTTTAAGTTAAGACTCAATGTATAGGTTCGTAAATTTGAATCTTTAGACATCATTTTAAAATCAACCCTTCAACAGCAATCTGCTTTTTTCCTGCTAAATCAGACACTAAACTTTACAAGCAAGTTTGAGTATGATGATATCTAACTCAATAACTATTCAACTCTTGCCTCTGCAGGCTTAATACATATTTTTAGTGACTTAGCCAAAAACTTTACTGGCAGCTTTGTTGTAAAAAATAATCATGTAACGGTTTACCAAAAAACCTAAAGTATTATTTTAACAAAAGCGTCTATTTATCTGTTAAGCATAGCAAAACATTCCTAAAGATTCACGAAAATGAAGATTACAAATACACAGCTAAGTGAAAAACAATCTCAAGAGTTAGCATTGTTAATCAAAGAAGAAGCAAAGAAACTAGGCTTCCAACAGATCGGCATCACCGATACCGACTTATCTGAGCACATTGATGTTTATCAAAACTGGTTAGATAACGATTTTCATGCTGACTTGGATTATATGGATAAGCATGGAGCCAAACGTTGGACAGCCGAGCAATTAATACCCGGCACATTGCGAGTACTATCTGTCAGAATGGACTACATGAGTGACCCTGAACCCCCTATGGAGCTACTCACGCAATCTAATAAGGCATATATTTCTCGTTACAGCCTAGGGCGTGATTATCATAAACTGATTCGATCTCGCCTGAAAAAGCTAATCCAGTTTATTAAAGAAACCGCACAGAATTATGAGTTTCGCGCTTTTGTGGATAGCGCTCCAGTACTAGAACGAGCCTTCGCGCAAAAGGCTGGCTTAGGCTGGTTTGGCAAAAATACCATGATCATCAACAAGAAAGCAGGTTCTTGGTTTTTCTTAGGGGAGATTTTTACAGACTTACCCCTACCATTAGATGCACCCCATGACGGCGAGCATTGTGGTCGCTGCACCGCCTGCTTAGATATCTGTCCTACTCAGGCCTTTGTGGGCCCGCACATTCTCGACAGCAGACGCTGCATTTCCTATTTAACGATAGAACTCAAGGGCAGCATCCCTGAAGAATTAAGAAGCAAAATGGGCAACCGTATTTTTGGCTGCGATGACTGCCAATTAATTTGCCCGTGGAACCGTTTTAGCAAACAAACACCCGAAGACGACTTCAGTCCTCGCCATCAACTAAATGACACCAAACTAATTGATCTATTTAACTGGGACGAAGAAACCTTTCTTTCTAAAACTGAAGGCTCAGCCATACGAAGAGCAGGCTATGAATCCTGGCTGCGAAATATTGCCATTGCCTTGGGGAATGCACAGTCCGATGAAAACATTATCAACGCACTAAAAAGCAAATTAGACTCCCCCTCCACTATTGTTCAAGAACATGTTCAGTGGGCTTTAAAGCAGCATGAGATAAAGTCATTAAAGTAGAGTTAAGCACATACAATAAGTGTGAGCTCATGGAAACCGGAACACCCCTTCGTCGAACTCAGGAAGCAAAAACTACTGATCCCTGAGCCCGACGAAGCGCCTTCCAAATTAAACTATGGATTCATCTTATATGTATCTTTTTTCGCATAAGCAAACTCATTCAAGACACGTTCAAAACGGCGATCATCTCTATTCGGCTTACTAATCATCAGCTGGCAGAACACCTGCTGAACACGCGTACTACTTGTTTTAGAATAAAGCTGTAAAGCATATTTTGAGAAATCTCGCACCATAAAATCGAAAATTTGATCAATTAGATCATTATCGATTTCATTCTTTTCCCAGCTTTCTAATATCAACTGGCCATAAGCTACCAAGGTAAAAAGCTCTCCAACAATAAGTAAAAAATCGATATCTTTAACTTGCTGTTTATTAGGTCGAGCTAGCATCAGCATTTTCTTAAAAATAGAAATTTGTTTCTTGAAAATAGATACGTTGGGCAACTTACACTTATCGTAGGCAAGACTGTAATCATGAAAGCGTGTTTTACCTAAGCCCTTTGTCGGCCCTTGCTTGAATAGAAAATCATCATTCACGCCATCTCGTCTAACGGGTACATCATCAAATTTTGCAGGCTTAAAGAAGTAATTCGCCATGAACTTTACGATCAGGGCCATATTGACGTGAACTGTGCCTTCCAATTTTGGTAAGGCCCGAATATCGATCACAGCATTTTCGAAATACATGTCTTTTTCAAAGCCTTTTGCGGCCATGATATCCCAAAGATTATTGACCACTTCTTCACCCTGAGTGGTCACTTTCATTTTCACCATAGGATTAAATAATAGATAACGTCGATCATCCTCACTCGCGGAGCGCATATAGTCACGCGCACGCTGGGCAAATAAACGCATCGCCGTTAAGCGAGAATATGAATCAACAAAAAGCTGCTTGATATGCACAAAGTCTGTAACGTAATGGTCAAACAAGCGGCGGTAGGAGGCATGATCAATCGCTTCATGGTAGGCGTGCGTACAAATACCTATCGATGCATAGCCCAAGTTAAACTTCATAATATTAATCGTATTAAGCGCATCATCCCAAGCTTTCTGGCCCAGCTCGCTAATATCGTCTTGAGTAATTGGATAATCATTTAAACGATAGTTGGCCACGTAGTCCTGATTGTTAATGACATTCTTAATGCACTCATAGTTATCATGCTGAGAGTCAGCCGTGAAAAATACATATTCATCACTGCCTTCTATCTTGCCAAATGTTGATACTAAGGCAGCCTTATTACCGTTACCAATATAATACTTCTCGCCTCTGGCTAAATAAGAACCATCTTTTTGGGGGATCAGTTTCATCTCAGAAGAGTAGATATCCGCACCATGCTCTTTTTCAGACAAACCGAAAGCAAAGATCTCACCTTGTTTAAGAAGCTCTACCGTTTTCTTCTTTAACGCTTCATTACTTCCTAGAAAAATTGGCCCAACACCCAATGCCGATACTTGAAAACAATACCAATACGTTAAGCCGTAAAAGCCAAGAATTTCAGCGAAGTCGGTAATACGTGAGGTATCCCAACGGGCATTTTTGCCATAACCTTTAGGCGTAAGAAGTTTGGCAAAAATTTGCTCTTTCTTATTGAAGTCTAAAAATTCTTCATACCAACGGCGGCTTTCATAATCAGATTTAATTTTCGCTAAGCCCATACCTTCAAAAAAGTCGATGGTCTTTAACATAATTTCTTTGGTTTCTTTATCAGGGTAAGACTGGGCAAACTGCTTGGGGTTTAATAAATACATATTAACTCTTCCTTAATGAGCATCACTTTAAATAAAGCAAGCGACTGAGTTTGGTTGTTCAGAGACAGGTTTTATTATTATTGTTTATAAAAATAAGTACACTTAAATTAAGCTCAGTCTATGCGCCTTTAAATGGAAAATGAAGCCCCTACTTACCACTAATGGCATATCAAAAAATATTGATATAGAATTGATATATCAAAAAATATTGATATACTCCACAATATGCCAAATTTATCACTCGCTAACACCCTAACTCATGAAGAACAATTTAAAGTTGATTCACTTCATGATATTCACCGCTTCAGCCAGGTGCTCAAAGCCTGCGCCGACCCTCTGCGCGTGCAAATTCTTAAAACACTAAACAATGATACCTTTGGCGTACTTGAATTAACCCAGATTTTCGACACCAAACAGTCTGGGATGAGCCACCATTTAAAGGTACTAAGCCAATCTGGTTTGGTTGAAGCTCAGAGAGAAGGTAACGCTATCTTCTATAGAAGACCTTTAAATCTAAGTGAGGATCAGGATTTCGAGGCTATTGAACAAATACTAGCGCTAATTGATCGCTTTGAGCTAAGCAATGATATTTTGAAAAATATTGAAGAGATACAGAATCAGCGTGCTTGCCAGTCCGAAGTATTTTTTACTCGAAATACCGATAGATTCAAAGCTCAGCAAGAACTCATCTCAGAACACTCACAGTATGCCGATGCTAGCTTTGAATTATTATGCCAATCATTTGAAAATGATAATATTTTAAAAAGAACCGTTATGGAGATTGGCCCAGGGGAAGGTTTATTCCTCCCCCTTCTAAGCCGAAAATTCACCTCAGTTATCGCTCTAGATAACTCAGAAGACATGCTAAAAAGAGCAAAAAAAGAAGCTACCAAAAACAACTTAAATAATATCGACTATTATCTAGGGGATACAAATTATTACCGCCAGTCCATTGACAATAATGAAGCCATAAAAGTCGATGCTGTTGTCATGAATATGGTCTTACATCACACCCCTACGCCTTCAAAAGTATTCAATGATATTGCTCACTTTTTAAATGAGCAGGGTGTTTTAGTGATTTGTGAACTTTCACACCATAATCAGGAGTGGACTAAAGCTAACTGTGGCGATATTTGGCTAGGCTTTGAAGCTGAAGAATTAACAAAATGGGCATCTAGTGCTGGCTTTAAATCTGATAAAACAGCATTTATTGGCCTACGAAACGGCTTCCAAATTCAACTACGAAAATTTATTAAAACTAAATGAGACCTTTGCACGACGTTAATAACGCATTAAAAGTCTTAAACTAAAACTTGTTCTAACTATGACTAAAAATGGACATTTACTATGAGCGAATATTCTTTATTTACCTCTGAATCGGTCTCTGAAGGCCATCCAGACAAAATGGCAGACCAAATTTCAGATGCAGTTGTCGATGCGATTATCAAAGATGATCCAAATGCACGTATAGCTGTAGAAACTATGGTCAAAACTGGTATGGCGATTGTTGCAGGCGAAGTACGTACAAGTACTTATGTCGATTTAGAAGACTTAATTCGTGATGTCATTCTTGATATTGGCTACAACTCATCAGATGTTGGTTTCGATGGCGCATCATGTGCGGTATTAAATGCGATTGGTAAGCAGTCTTCGGATATCGCAATGGGTGTTGATGAAGCTAGTGATAAAGATTTAGGCGCTGGCGACCAAGGCCTTATGTTTGGTTATGCAACCAATGAGACAGACGTGCTAATGCCTGCCCCTATTTACTATGCTCACCGTTTAGTAGAGCTGCAAGCAAAGCTTCGTAAGAACGGCAGTCTTCCATGGTTGAGACCCGATGCAAAAAGTCAGGTTACCCTTCGTTATGAAAACGGCAAGCCGGTCGCCATTGATGCAGTAGTTTTATCCACTCAACATAACCCTGACATTAAACTAGGCATGTTGCGTGAAGCTGTTCTAGAAGAAATCATTAAGCCGGTACTTCCGTCAGAATGGCTACACAAAGATACTTTATTCCACATCAACCCAACGGGTAACTTTGTGATTGGTGGCCCTGTAGGCGATTGCGGTCTTACAGGTCGTAAAATTATTGTAGATACCTATGGCGGCATGGCACGACACGGTGGCGGTGCTTTCTCTGGAAAAGACCCTTCAAAAGTTGACCGTTCTGCTGCATACGCAGGCCGTTATGTCGCGAAAAACATTGTAGCTGCTGGCTTGGCAGACCGTTGCGAAATTCAGGTTTCTTATGCAATTGGTGTTGCGCTACCAACGTCTATTTCTATCAACACCTTTGGTTCAAATAAAGTCGCTGAAAGCAAAATTGAAGAATTAGTTCGTAGGCACTTCGATCTTCGGCCACAAGGCATTATCGACATGCTAGACCTACGACGCCCTATCTATCGTGAAACAGCGGCTTATGGTCACTTTGGCCGTGAACTACCTAATTTTACTTGGGAAAAAACCGATAAAGCAGACATATTAAGAGCTGATGCAGGCCTTTAAGATATTAAATTAGCAATACTTTTCACAAAGCCATCAAGATGGCTTTGATCAAACATACAGGATAAAGCAAATGAGTTTTACAGATTATAAAGTAGCAGACATGAGCCTTGCGAATTGGGGCAGAAAAGAGATTGAAATTGCAGAAGGTGAAATGCCTGCATTGATGGCACTTCGTCGTAAGTACAAAGAAAGCCAGCCACTTGCTGACGCAAAGATCATGGGCTGTATTCATATGACAATCCAAACAGCTGTGCTTATCGAAACTCTGATAGATCTAGGTGCAGAAGTTCGCTGGTCATCGTGTAACATCTTCTCAACACAAGACCATGCAGCAGCAGCGATTGCAGCAGCTAACATCCCGGTATTTGCTTGGAAAGGCGAAACTGAAGAAGAGTTCTTATGGTGTATTGAACAAACCATTCTTGCTGAAACCGGAAGCGATAAAGTATGGGATGCAAACATCATTCTTGATGATGGTGGCGATCTAACAGAAATGGTGCATAACAAATACCCTGAAATGCTAGACAAGATTCACGGCATCTCTGAAGAAACGACAACGGGTGTGCATAGACTATTAGACATGCTTACCAAAGGTGAGTTGAAAGTTCCTGCTATTAACGTAAACGATGCAGTCACTAAGTCTAAAAATGACAACAAATATGGTTGTCGCCACAGCCTAAATGACGCGATCAAGCGTGGTACTGACCATTTATTAGCAGGTAAAAAAGCTTTAGTCATTGGTTATGGCGATGTAGGTAAAGGTTCTGCAGCCTCTCTAAGACAAGAAGGCATGATTGTTAAAGTAACCGAGATTGATCCTATCTGTGCTATGCAAGCATGTATGGATGGCTTTGAAGTGGTTTCACCTTATAACAACGGTATTAATACGCGCAGCTTAGGTGGCATTAATAAATTATTGATGTCTACAACTGACTTGATCGTTACCACCACTGGCAACATAGATGTTTGTGACGAGTTCATGCTACAAACGCTTAAGAATGGCGCTGTTGTGTGCAACATTGGTCACTTTGATAGCGAAATCAATACTGCTTATATGCGTAAAAACTGGGAATGGGATGAAATTAAACCTCAAGTCCATAAAATTTACCGTAACAAAGCAACAAACGATCATTTAATTCTTTTATCAGAAGGCCGTTTAGTTAACTTGGGTAATGCAACAGGTCACCCTTCACGTATTATGGATGGCTCTTTCGCTAACCAAGTACTGGCTCAAATGTACTTATATGAGCGCAAGTTTGCTGACTTACCAGCGAACGAGAAAAAAGAAAACCTTTACGTTAAGATTCTTCCAAAGAAATTAGATGAAGAAGTAGCAAGAGATATGGTTGAAGGCTTTGCAGGCGTTATTACCCAAATGACAACTGAGCAAGCGAAGTACATTAACGTTCCTGTTGAAGGCCCTTATAAGCCAGAAGCGTACAAGTACTAAGTCATTGCTTGATTACTCGTTGAATACACGCATAGCGTGAATATTAAATGGGGTGTTTTAGCGTAGCTAATTCACTCCATTCTCTAAAATGGATAACTCAATGAATAGCCAAAAACAATTCAAGCCACGTTATAGTTTTGAATTTTTCCCGCCAAAAACAGAAGTGGGCATGGAAAAACTTCAAACGGTACGTGACGAACTTGCTAGACGTAAGCCTGACTTCTTTTCAGTCACTTATGGTGCAGGCGGTTCAACACAAGAACGAACCATCGATACCGTTTTAAAGCTACAAGATCAGGGCATATCAACCGCACCTCACTTATCATGTGTGGGCTCAACTCTAGATAATATGAAATCATTACTAGATCTTTATCTTGAAAATGGCGTTAATCGTATAGTTGCACTTCGTGGTGACCTTCCTTCTGGAATGGGCTCTACAGGTGAATTACGTTATGCCAATGAGTTGGTTGAATTCATTCGTAAACATAGCGGTGATCACTTTAATATTGAAGTCGCGGCCTATCCTGAATTTCACCCTCAAGCGCCTTCTGCTGAGGCTGATCTTCTCAACTTCAAAAAGAAAGTAGATGCGGGTGCCAATAGCGCTATCACTCAATATTTTTATAATGCTGACGCCTACTTTTATTTTGTTGAGCGCGCTGAAAAGATGGGCATACATATCCCTATCGTGCCAGGCATTATGCCGATCACAAACTACACTAGCCTTGTTCGATTTAGTGATATGTGTGGTGCAGAAATTCCACGATGGATCAAGAAACAGCTAGAAGCTTATGGTGATGACAGCGCAAGCATCATTGCATTTGGTGAGCAGGTTGTGACTGATATGTGCGAACGTCTACTTGCTGCGGGCGCACCAGGCCTTCACTTCTACACACTAAACCAAGCTGAGCCGAATCTCAAAATATGGGATAACTTGGGTTTGAGTGACGAAGAGAAGATACGCTTTTAGGTTTTGAACTTAGTGCTGACCTTTCGATAAACTCAGTAAGCGGCACACTTGGTCCCTGAGCCCGTCGAAGGCGGTCCCTGAGCCCGTCGAAGGCGGTCCCTGAGCTCGTCGAAGGCGGTCCCTGAGCCCGTCGAAGGTGGTCCCTGAGCCCGTCGAAGGTGGTCCCTGAGCCCGTCGAAGGGCGTTCCAGTTTCCATGAGCCTACGTTTCTTACCCGTTTCGACGGGCTCAACGAGCGATATATTTGCTCCCCGAGCCCGTCGAAGGCGGTCCCTGAGCCCGTCGAAGGGCGTTCCAGATTCCACGGGTTTATGTTTCTTACCCGTTTCGACACTTCGGCGAGCTCAGTACAGGCAAAGCTCAACGAGCGACAGCAACAAAAAAGGCGAGGCCAATCTGTTTTTCAGACTAACCTCACCTCTTTCAAATCATCTATAACACTTAATTAAGAATTAATTCTCAACAAAAGCACGCTCAATAACGTAATGCCCAGCATTACCATGTCGAGCCTCATTAAAGCCCTTCGCATCTAAAATCTCACACGTATCTTTAAGCATACTTGGGCTACCACAAATCATAAAGCGGTCATGTTCTAAACTTAACTCCGGCAAGCCTATGCTTTGAGTCAACTTGCCTGAGGCTAAGGCGTCAGTAATTCTTCCCTGCGTTTCAAATTCATCACGAGTAACGGTTGGATAGTAAATTAATTGATCTCTAATCAGTTCACCAAAGTATTCATTTTTAGGTAATTCATCTTTAATAATATCTTTATAAGCCAACTCTGAAGTAAAGCGCGTACCATGCGTCAAGATTACCTTATCAAACTGCTCATAGGTTTCCGGGTCTTTGATAATGCTCATGAATGGCGCCAAGCCAGTTCCTGTCGATATCAAATACAAATTTCGCCCAGACAATAAGTTATCCAACACCAAGGTACCTGTTGGCTTACGGCTTAACAGGATTTGATCACCAATCTGTATTTTTTGTAGCTTCGAGGTAAGCGGTCCATCTTGAACTTTGATGCTAAAGAACTCGAGCTCCTCTTCATAATTTGCACTAGCAATACTATAGGCGCGCATAAGAGGCTTACCCTCATGCTCCAAGCCCATCATGATAAAATGGCCGTTTTTAAAGCGAAAAGCAGGGTCGCGACTGGTCGTAAAACTAAACAAGGTATCATTCCAATGCTTTACACTTGTTACTGTCTCTTTCATAAAACCGGCCATATCGACTCCTAGTAAAATTAATAATAATACGCTGCGTTAATCAAATAACTTGATGGCAAGTGTAAGCCAGACTAATATATCTGTAAAACAAATAATATTTATATACTTAATCGGTTTAATCGATATGAAATTCTCATTAAAGCAAATAGAAGTATTTCTCGAAACAGCTCATACCCTCAATATCACTCAGGCGGCCGAACGCCTTTCGATGTCACAATCAGCGGCAAGCGAATCACTCAAGTCACTTGAAAGCCAATTTGATATCCAGCTATTTGATCGGGTAGGTAAACGCTTACAGCTCAATGATTTCGGCAAAATCATTCAAAGGCAGGCTGAGTCTTTCTTAGCACAAGCTCAAGCTTTAGAGCAGGCCTTGTCGACGCATGATCAAGTCGGAGAAATAAAAGTCGGGGCAACCTTATCCATTGGCAACTATCTCGCTATCCATATTTTGTCTGAATTTAAACACCTCTACCCACAG
>CAXBKC010000075.1:0-11543 GCA_963975615.1 uncultured Oleiphilus sp. | reverse complement strand
CTGGAGGCGGTGGGAATGAAAAGACCATGGCATCTTTAATTTTACTGAAACGCTGACCTGCTCGTTGCATCACTGCACCTAATGTAAGCTCTGGGCTTTGTCGTTCATCCCAATCCTTCAGGCGAATAAAGGCGATACCCATATTTTGTCCTGATCCAGCGAAGCTAAAGCCAGCAACGGCGACCATTTGATCAACGGCAGGATCATTTAAAAAGTGTTCTTCTACCTGTTTAATGACTTCAAGAGTACGTTCTTGTGTAGCTCCGGCAGGTAGTACAATCTGGTTGAACAATATGCCTTGGTCTTCATTAGGTAAAAAGGCAGTCGGTGTACGTACAAATAACACCGCCATGACAGTAACTAATAAACCATAGACCAAAATAGACCGTCGATTACGACGAAGCATACCGCCAACAATTGAGAGATAGCCGTTATTGAGTTTGTCGAAGCCTCGATTGAACCAGCCAAAAAAACCTTTACGATTTTCGTGTGATTCATGGTCCAGTGGCTTGAGTAAAGTTGCGCATAACGCTGGTGTAAAGATCATTGCCACGATGACGGAGAGGACCATGGCTGAGACGATAGTGATAGAAAACTGACGATATATTACCCCGGTCGAGCCGCCGAAGAATGCCATCGGCACAAACACAGCTGACAGCACCAGTGCGATACCAATTAAAGCACCTGTGATTTGTGTCATGGACTTTCTAGTTGCTTCGAGTGGACTGAGCTTGTCTTCACGCATAACACGCTCAACGTTTTCAACAACTACGATAGCATCGTCGACTAATAAGCCGATAGCCAGAACCATCGCAAACATAGTGAGGGTGTTAATAGAGAAACCAAATGCAGCTAACACACCGAATGTACCGAGCAGCACAACGGGTACTGCCATGGTTGGAATAAGTGTGGCGCGGAAGTTCTGTAAGAACAAATACATCACGAAGAAAACCAAGATAATGGCTTCTATTAACGTTTTTACTACTTCTTTTATCGAGATGCTAACAAAGGGCGTTGTGTCATATGGGTAGATAGCCTTCATGTCTGCAGGGAAGTGTTTTGAAAGCTCTTCAACTTTGGCTCGCACAGCATCCGCAGTTTCCAGAGCATTAGCTCCGGTTGCCAGACGAACAGCCATTGCAGCCGCAGGTTTACCGTTATATCTAGCTAACTTTCCATAGCTTGCATCACCTAAACCTACACGCGCAACATCACCCAGATAAACGCTAGAGCCATCGGAGTTGGTACTAAGTAAGATCTTCTCAAATTGTTCTGGCGTATTTAAACGGCTTTGAACTGTAATTGTTGCATTGAGCTGTTGGCCAGGAACAGATGGCGCTGCACCAAGTTGTCCTGCAGATACTTGTGCATTTTGAGCGCGCACGGCAGCAATGATGTCTGCCGGGATTAGCTTATATTGTTGAAGCTTGTGAGGATCAAGCCAGATGCGCATAGCATATTGCGACATAAAAGAAGTCACTTCACCGACACCAGGCACACGGCTAATAGAGTCTTGAATATGGCTTGCTAAGTAATCACCGAGAGCGCCGCCATCGAAGCTACCATTTGGTGATTCAAGGCCTAATACCAATAAGAAGTTACGCACTGATTTAGCAACGCGCATGCCTTGTTGTTGTACTTCGGTTGGAAGCTGTGGAATTGCTAGTTGAAGTTTATTTTGGACTTGAACTTGGGCAATGTCGGGATCTGTTCCATTTTCGAAGGTTAAAGAAACCGACCCAGCACCTGTAGATTCGCTATTTGATGACATATAAAGTAAGCCATCTAAGCCTGACATTTGTTGTTCGATAACTTGTACGACAGTATCTTGAACTGCTTGGGCCGAAGCGCCAGGATAACTAGCTGAAATGCTAATTTGTGGTGAAGCAATGGGCGGGTATTGAGCCACTGGCAATTTGAGTACAGAAAGTGTACCAGCCAACATAATAATAATTGCGATAACCCAAGCGAGAACTGGGCGGTCGATAAAAAAACGGGCCATGATTGAAGTCCTTGCTGACTTAGTTAGACGAGTGGATGGTCAATTTTTCTGTAGTGTTTGCTATTTCGGAAGCGACCGCTTTGGCACCGGGACGGACCTTTTGTAAGCCCTTGACGATGACCCTGTCTCCTTCGTTAAGTCCACTGTTTAATAGCCACTGATTTCCTATCGCGCGTGCAATGCTTAATTTTCGAATTTCGACAGTATCTTCATCGTTTAGTATCAGCGCACTTGCAGCGCCACTTGCATCACGAGTGACCGCTTGTTGCGGAACTAATATTGCATTTTGCTTAAGACCTTCCTGCACAATCGCACGGACATACATGCCTGGTAGTAATTGCTGATCTGGATTGGGGAAGAGTGCGCGGATAGTAATAGAACCTGTTTTTTCATCTACCATCATCTCGGAGAATTTCAGATCACCCTTGTGTTGATAATGGCTACCGTCTTCTAAAATTAGCACTACTTTGGGAGTCAATGGATCAACTTGTTCTATGTCGCTGTGGCCCAAAGCGCGCTTTAGGCGTAATAAGTCGATACTTGACTGTGTTACATCCACATAAATGGGGTCAAGCTGGCGAATAGTGGCGAGTGAATTTGTTTGGTTAGCTGTGACGAGAGCACCTTGGGTGACATTTGAACGACCAATATAGCCAGCGATAGGTGCGCTGACTTTCGTATAGTTAAGTGCAATACGAGCAGACTGTAGTGCAGCTTTATCCATTGCAACACTCGCTTGTGCTTGTTTCATCGCAGCATCTGCCTCTTCGTAAGCTTCTTGGCTCACTGATTTTACTTTGACAAGGCCCGCATAGCGTTCAGCTTTCAAGCGCGTTGTTGTGAGTGCTGCTTCATCACGTGCCAATGTCGCTTTCACTCTGTCATATTCGGCTTGATAGTTTGCAGAGTCGATTTTATAAAGAAGCTGACCAGATTTGACTCGTTCACCTTCTTTAAAGGCGCGTTCCAATATGATACCGCTAACTTGTGGCCGCACTTCTGCAATTCGGTAAGCGTTAGTTCTCCCCGTTAATTCTGATGTCAGGGTAAGTGCTTTAGATGCTACTTCTTGTATCTCCACGCTTGGCGCAGGTGTTGATGAAGGGTTAGCGGCTTGCTCAGGTCCAGAGTTCATTGAATCACAGCCAGATAACATCAGTATTAATAATGCTGCAGTGCTACTATTTCGAAAGAAGGAAGGAGTGAAATGAGAGATGTTTTTAGCCGTAGACATGATTGATTCCCAAAAAGTATTTATCTCGAAAGATAAATATATAGATGGTTTATCTTTCTTGCAAGATATATTTAGTGGGCGTATTATTGCCCAAGAATCATATTAAAGGCAGTTAAATCTTGAAGAATTATACAGGTAAAGACATCGTAGGTCAGATAAAGGCTCACTGGAGTGAGGTTTCTACCCCAGCCCATGAGACTGCTATTTATCTCTACAGAGTTCGTGATATGAGCTTTGTTAGGTCATGCGAAACACTGACAAATTTCGACTTAAGCGTTAGTGAGTTTGATATTCTTGCAACGTTGCGTCGTTCGCCCAAACCTTATATTTTGACACCCTCAGAGTTGCAGCGCTCGTTATTAATTACTTCAGGCGGTCTTACTAAATTACTATATCAGCTGGAAGAGGATGGTTTAATTAGTCGTTCTATGCATGCTAAGGATAAGCGTAGCAAGCTGGTTCATCTTAGTACTCAAGGAAAGCAAAAAGTAGAGTTAGCAATGGCTGCAATACAGCAGACCTTGAAGTCTTGGATTAATGAAGCTTTTAGTGAACAAGAGCTTGAGCAGCTGCAGTACTTATTAAGTAAGGCGGCTGCAGTGCATGAAAGAGAGTGATAATTACTGAATAAAGCAGATTAAGCTTTTCCGATACGATGGCTATTGTTGAAGGTTTCAGTTTTGCCTTGTTGGCCGTATAAGTTTGGTGATTTATTTTGGCCACGAATAATAGTCATGAGTTTAGTCACACGCTGTCGGGACTGAGATATAATACTGCCGTTTACAGTATTTTGTTGTTGGCAATCACTTAACTTATCTCGGGATTCTTGCCATAAAAGCATTAGCTCTGCGTCATTTAGTTCAGAAAGTTTTTCTTCGACCTGACCAGGTCTAATTCCCAAGCCAGAATTTGTCATTAGCTTGGCTTTTAATTTTGCTCGAGATTCGAGTTGAGAGACGGTTTGAGATTTATGTTGAGCTAGTTTATTTATCTTCTGGGTATCACGTGTTGTTAGCGTGATTTTTTCTTGTTCAAGAAGTGAGGTTAGTGCGATTAAATCAACAATGTCTTGTTTGAGTAACTTTTTGAGTTCTGCAGTAAATTGATTCATGTATTACACCCTAGAATAGAAAGTATCTATTCTAGGTTAAGCATCTTTTGTGCCAGATTGGCTGAGTCAGGTTGATATTCGCCACGATCAATACGTGCCTTTAAGTCATCAACTCTTGCTTGATTAACTTCGGGGAGCGCTTTAAGTTCGGCTTCAATCTTAGTAAGGTTTTGAGCTGAAGAGCTAAGGCTGACACTTACTTTTGACGAAGATGAGCTTTGTTCAGCTGCTTGTGTTGCAGATGAAGCAGCATTTGAGTGCTCAAGGCTTTTATTAGAAACCTGTCTTTTTTGCCCATCTGAGCGGTTCGCGTTCAAACCATTGATATCAATATTCATGTTTAAAACATCCTATAAAAGTTCTTATGCTCTAGATATCGGCCATGTTGAGGAAAGCTTTAGTGTTTTTTTTATAAAGTGATGAAAATAAAATAAATAAGTCGCTTACTGTTAAAGTGTCACACTTACAAGGCCTGAATCTGAAACTCGAGCTTTAACAATTCTATCTGATTGAGTGTTTTTGACGCTAATCTGCTGGCCTAGCTCTCCATCTTGCATTGCTGTTCCGCGCATTTTAATCATAATACCTTGAGTGCTTGCCATGATAACAACATCGTCACCTCGTTTTACGAGTTTTGGCGCCTGTAGCAAGTTTGCTTGAATGATAGAGTCGTGTCGAATTGAGCGTTTTGCTATCATCCCAATAACATCATTTATATCACTAAAGCTTGTGTAGTGGTGTTTATTGATTGCTTCTTCTCTTACAACAAGGTCGTCTTTTTGAATTCTGTGTGATCGTGCTAATGTATTGGAAGCATAGACAACATTGCCATAGACATTAAATTTTGTGGTGATATAGATTTTCCAGGGTGTCGCATCACTACACTCAGCCAGCACTGTTAAGTTTGCCTGAGTCAGAGGTGAACGGTTTAATGAAAACTTCAGTGGTGTCGTGCACCCTTTTTCATTAAATCTAGGGTCAATATTGCCGACATCAAAATCGGAGCGGTAACCTTTTTCCGCTATTTCAGTTTGCTGGTTACTTAGAAAATTACCTAGTTGAGTGTTTAGATCTAAAGTGCTGGTGTTTGAAAAGCACTCTGATGAAATAAAAAGCAAGATCAAGATAAAAATTTGCCTACTATTTTTCATTTTATGTCCTATGCTTTTGTTAGTGTTGTTATAGCTGAGCTATTATTTAGTAATGGCATACCTTCTATAACATGGTTTATTCATATTTAAACGTGTGAATGTTCGGCCAACTTTATAAACGTATATGTTTATAAATAAAATATTTATATTACGTAGATCTGCAATATTCATACCGCTTATCTACAAGTTTGGAGCTCTTTATATGGCCGGTATTCTGGATAGTGTTAATCAACGGACACAGCTCGTTGGTCAGAATCGACTGGAATTGTTGTTATTCAAGCTTCAGGGCGCACAAATTTATGGTATTAACGTCTTTAAGGTAAAAGAAGTTTTACAGTGCCCCAAGTTAACGTTGATACCACATCGACATCCTGTTGTTAGAGGTATTGCTCATATTCGTGGCGGAACAATTCCGATTATTGATATGGGGATGTCAATAGGGCAGACGCCTGTTGCCGAAGATCTGATTCCGAATAGCTTCGTTATCATTACGGAATATAATCGTAAAACCCAAGGCTTTTTAGTTGGTGGCGTCGAGCGAATTGTTAACCTTAATTGGGAAACAATTCATCCACCACCAAAGGGGGCAGGTAAAGATAATTACTTAACAGCTGTAACTCGCATCGATAATAAGTTGGTAGAAATTATTGATGTTGAAAAGATTTTATCTGAAGTTGCACCTGTGCAAGAGTCTGTTAATCAGAGTTTTGTTGAAAAAGTAAGTGTTCGTAACGCTGAGATACCATCCACTGTACTTGTTGTAGATGATTCGGTTGTTGCACGTAAGCAAATACAAAACTGTTTACAGACAATCGGTATAAATGTAATTACTAAAAATGACGGTAAGCAGGCTTTTGATTATTTAAAAGAATTGGTCTCTGATGGGTCACACATTTCTGAGCATATCTGTCTAATGATTTCAGATGTCGAAATGCCTGAAATGGATGGCTATACTTTAACAACTCTTTGTAAAGGGAATGATCGATTAAATTCACTTTATATAATGCTTCATACGTCATTGTCAGGCGTGTTTAATCAGGCAATGGTTCAGAAAGTAGGAGCTAATGATTTTATGGCAAAATTTAGTCCTGATGAATTAGCAGAAAAGGTAATGGAAATAATAGATCGATTGTCAGCAAGTGCGTAAAAATATCTATATAAAATTTGTCGTCGAAACTTCCTTAAACTTACTTATTAAGACTTTCTTGAATGCCTATTACAAATGAATCAGAAGACTATAAGCAATTTAGGGCATTCTTGGAGAATGCCTGTGGTATTTTGCTTGGAGATAACAAAGCTTATCTCGTAAATAGTCGCATAAAGTCTGTACTGCAAAAATATGAGCTACCAAACTTAAATCAATTAGTTTCTAAGCTTAATGGAGCGGCACAGCCAGGGTTAAAAGATGATGTTGTTGATGCAATGACAACCAATGAAACCTTGTGGTTTAGGGATAATCATCCATTCAGTCTACTCAAAACAAAAATCTTCCCTGAATTATGTGGAAGATCGTCGATAGCGCCTATCAAAATATGGTCCTCAGCTTGCTCTACAGGTCAAGAGCCTTATTCTATTGCTATTACGGCCAAAGAATTTCAAGACTCTAATCCGGGTAAAATGAACTCAGGTGTAGCTATAACGGCTACGGATATATCCCAGTCAGTTCTGAATATGGCTAAAGAGGGTGTATATGAAATGCTTGCTCTTGGTAGAGGGATGTCAGAGGAGCGCTTGAAGCATTGCTTTGACCAGAAAGGAGAGGGCAAATGGAAAATAAAACCTGGTTACCAAAAAGCTATTAATTTTAAAGCTTTAAATTTGATGGAGTCCTTTCAAAGTATAGGGTCAGGTTTTGATATTATATTTTGTAGAAATGTTTTAATTTACTTTTCACCTGAATTAAAAAAAGAGTTGCTGATAAAAATGCACAAAAGCCTTAAACCGGGTGGTTATCTTTTGCTTGGGGCTTCTGAATCGTTAAATGGGCTTTCTGATTACTATCAAATGGAACAATGCCGGCCAGGTATACTATATAGAGCTAAAAGTAGACCCTAAATTGTTGCATTCAATAGTTGGCTGGTTTACAGTAGCGCCCGTCTTAAAAGGCCTTTAAATTATTGGTTTTATAAGCGTTTAATATTCATTCTCTATGAATATTTTATACGGTGAGGTGTCCGAGAGGCTGAAGGAGCACGCTTGGAAAGCGTGTAACGGGTCAAACTGTTCGAGGGTTCGAATCCCTCTCTCACCGCCAGAAAATTATCTATTCTGCTTTTCTAATATTTACTCAAACTACTCCATTCTCTTTTTGAATATCTTCAAATTTATGTAGTACCCTGTATGGCTTCGTTAGAGTCAATATTCAGTTGAGTGTATACTTTCTTTCGGGCAAAAAAAAGCGATGAAATGAAGCCGAACACTCATTTCATCGCATTCACAATAAAGGGTGCTTGTAGGATGACCCTGATTGGATAAAACGTGCTAAACAAAAAGGCCTGAATTTTTTGCTTAACAAGTTTTGCTCTGTTGAAATAATAGTAGGGCTAAGTGGGGCTTAATAGGATGGACCATAAGGCTTAGGTGGACGCTATTAATCTAATAGTGTGACGTAAGTCTCTTTTTACTTGTCATCTAAGCAATTGACTCAATTCGTGGACACCATCAACTAATAGCGTTGTTTTAAATTAGGCCAATAGCTCTTGCTTTTGATAAGGCTTCAGTCCGGCTCTTTGCTTGGATTTTTCCATATAAGTTTCGAATATGTGCCTTTACGGTTGCTGGAGCTAAAGATAGTTTCATGGCGATCTCTTTATTAGCCAAGCCTTGGTCTATTAAACCTAGGACTTCAATTTCTCTTTGACTTAAGGGTTCAAGCAGCTGTTTATTGCTTTCAAGGGCAGATGCACCAGGTAACTCAATTTTACTATTAGGCTGGTCCGCCTGCAGGCCTAGAGTATGTGTAAGCTTCTGTAGATAAACATCAGGCAGGCTTGGGTCGGCACCGAGTGCAAGCACTCGAAGAATTGCCTTTGTTTCATTGGCATACACAGAAACAAACCCATCTTGAGATGCTAACTGCAGAGATTGCTTGATCGCTTCGCTTGCGGCATTAATTTCTTGTGTCTGATACAGGCAAATTGCTTTGATATTTAAGGCCTGTATTAAGTTGTAAATATGATGCATAGATCTGGCTTGATCAATAATGCGTTTGAGCATTTCAAGTGCTAGTTCTTCATTTCCTTTTCCCATAAAGATGCGAGCCTTGGTCAGGTTTATATCTTCATAATTTAGAGGCACGGCGTTAATAGTTTCGCTGCTAAGCTGATTAATTATATATTCAGCTTTTTCAATTTGCGACATGGCCAGCAAGCAGCGTGCTTTTAGTGACACAATGCTTGGGGGTGTAAACATGATGGAGTCGCGTTTATGCTGATAAACATGCCAAGCATCATCCAAACAATCTATAGCTTCTAAATAGCGATGCTGTGCAAAGAAAAAGCTAGCATGTGTATATTGAATAATAATATGTTGACCGGCTTCGGTACCGACTTCTAAATGCTTTAGGAGTGGGTTGATATAAGATTCAGCGATAGTGAATTCGGCTTTCTCCATATATATAAAGGCAAGCGCACTATTTTGCCAGCAGGATATTACTTTAGGCTGCGAAGCGTCGTGATAGTGATCAATCCACTTTTGGTTGGTAATTGCCGTTTCCAGAGCAGTTTCTAGCTTACCTTGATAGAAATAGATGCATGCCAAAAGTCCGCTACTGGATAGTACTGTTGTATATTTCTTTTCACGTTTGCCGTGATTAATTGCTTCAATCAAAGCTTTCTCAGCTGAATCTAAATTTCCAACGGCAAAGCTATCTAGACCAATACCATAATAAGTTACGGACTTAAGTGGCATTTTAGTTGTGTCGAGTTCCTTTAAGACGGCAGTGGTGAGCTTACCGGCACTTTTTAAGTCTGATTGGCTGCGTGCAAGGTAGGCGCGTATCAGGGAAATTTCACTATGTAAGTCGATTATTTCGGTTGGACTGGATTCAACATCAGATAAACGTTGTTGATCAATTAGATTTTCAAGTTCTTCAAGTAAGGGTGAGATGATATCAATTTTATTGCTGAAGAATAAAGCCCATATCTTAACCATGATGATCCGAGGCGAAGCACTAAATAGTTCATCTGGAATGAACCTTAACCACTTAAGTACTAGTAAGTGATGGCCTTCGTGGATTAGATTATTGCCATGTTCTTCAAGTAGATTTAATAGTAAAGGCCAGTCTTGTAACTGTATGACTTGGTGTATGGCTTCATGAGCTTGCTGCTGCTCTATTAGCCATTCCACTGCTCTTGTTTGTAGTGTGATGAAGTGGCTATGTTGTTCTGTTCTTAGCTTCGATAGTAGGGCATCTCTGAACATATCATGATAGCGATACCAGTGATGATCTTTATCTAAGGGGATCAAAAATAGGTTTGATTGTTGTAATTTCTCAAGTAATTCACGGCTATCATTGGCATCCCTTACATAATCACAAAGCTCTGGAGAGAGTCTCAATAAGCAAGATGTATCTGTTAGAAACTGCTGAATATCTTTTGGCTGATGCTCAAGTACTTCAGAAAGAATATAATTAGAAATATGCCTGTCATCACCGATTAAATCAATGCCTGAAAGACCTGATTTTCCAAGGCTGAATTCAGGGTTTTTAGAGTCATGCCAGCTTTGTATCGATGTGGCGGATAGGGCCGCCAGTTGAATCGCAGCAACCCAGCCTTCAGTTTTACTGACAATAATTGATATTTGATGTTCATTAAGCGCAAGACCCATGTAAGTGTTCAAAAAATGGGTTGATTCATCCATAGAAAAAACTAAATCTGCAGCATATATTTTATCGACCCAGTTTTTTACGCTCCAGCGCGCGATAGGTAGTTGAGGTTCAAAGCGAGTGGTGAGAATGAGATTGACGTTAGCCGGTAGGAAATCTATCAAGTAGGCAAATTGTTGCAGCAGCAAGCTATCTGTTACAACGTGAAAATCATCCAGTACAATTGTTAGTGAGCTTCCAATATCATCTCGGGTGCTTAATTCATTAATTAAAGCAGTGACAGCAGCATCGTAATGTAAAGACTCTGCATTAAGAAAATGCTTAGCCTCCGTCCCAAAACCATCTAAAGAAGTTGCGATTGAGCCTATAAAATATTCCCAGAATCGTTGTGGTTCATTATCATACTGGTCTAATGAGAGCCAACAAAAATTTTCAGAATAATTATGTAACCACTGAGAAACTAAAGTGGTTTTTCCGTAACCTGCAGGTGCCGAAATTAATACCATTTTCCTTACGTGGCGAGGAGATAAGCGCTTAATTAAGCGCTCTCGTTGAACACTTTTAGGGTTGTAGGCCGGCGCGAGAAATTTAGTCTGTAATAACATGTTATATTTTAGGTGCACAAAAAAAGTTGGCTAGGAAGATAGATAGTAATGACTTATCCAGAGAGTGCTAATTAAACTTATTTTACCTTAAAGAATTAAGATATGTTGAATAAAATCAGCCACATCGACGATTTTTTTAGAAATGATCTGATGTCAATGCCTTTAAAAAGTTTTTAAAGCGTGTGATGAGCAAGATATTTCCAAAGATTAGTACTACTATTATGAAGATAAATTAGGCAATGTATTTGATGATGCAGTCCTAATTAATAATAAAAATACTGTAGATGGAATAAAAAAAACATTTACACTCGTCTGTTGATTATTTTCTTGGAGATAAGAATGAAGCTACAACAACTCCGCTATATTTGGGAAGTTGCCCATCATAGCCTTAATGTTTCATTAACTGCTCAAAGCTTATATACATCTCAACCAGGAATTAGTAAACAGATTCGTTTATTGGAAGATGAGCTAGGTGTCGAAGTGTTTTCGCGTAGCGGTAAACACCTTACTAATATAACCCCAGCCGGGGAAGCTATTTTAAAAGTGGCTGGTGAAATATTAGGTCAGGTAGACAGCATAAAAAAAATAGCGCATGAGTTTAACCATGAAGAAAAA
>CAXBKC010000074.1:0-11587 GCA_963975615.1 uncultured Oleiphilus sp. | reverse complement strand
GGCTAACCCACGAAATTTGAGGCCAGCACTCTAGTGGGGAGTCATTATGTCTATGTTTCCGAATTTTCGTGAATGTCAGATGCCGAGAGAGGGTAATATGACTGAAATAATCAAGGCATCTGCGGGCTGTGGATGTGGTGCGCTTAGACTAGATGTCACAGGAGTGCCGGTAGTGCAATTAGTCTGTCATTGTAGCGACTGTCAAAAAATTTCGGGCATGCCATACGTTGAGGCGGCTTTTTTCCAGTCCGATCAATGCAGTGTTCATGGGCAAGCAGATACGATAACAGTGAAGGGAGGCACGGGCTTCGACAAGACTCATTATTCATGCACATCTTGTAAAACACCTCTCTATGTTACGGTAGCTGCGCTTAATGGTGCTTTTGCCATTGCGGCGAAAAGGCTCGTACCTTTTAAATTTGAACCACAGGTGCATGTTTGGGTGAGCGAGAAAGCTGACGGCGTGACGATCCCGTCAGGAATTCTTCAATCACCAGGGGCTCCTCCTAAAGAGATAATAGACACAATGGTGTCGAGCTTTTGGGGCACAAAATGATCGTTTTGCCAGGTATCTGCGCTAAGGTTGTCTGGCTTTACATTCATTATTCGTAACTCGGTAATGTCTAAAAAATATATACAAGCACTGACTAAAAATTTTTGATTTTTCTTTTTCCTCAGATTTAGAAAAGTTTTCTTAAAAAAGATCGCTTTGTGCTCTTCGTGCATAAAAAACTCATCAAAGTATTCGCAGCTAGATCTATGGAGTGCACGTCAAGCAAGTCCTTTATCAAATTTAACTAGATCTTTAAGGCGTCAAAATTATACCTTAAACCTGTTTAATTAATATTTTTATCTATGCCGTAATGATAAAAATTTGAGTAAATAAGTTATGGTAAAGCAGCCATGTTAAATCAACAGATTATTTTGCTATCTAGGTCAAAGCCCCTTAGTAATCACGCCATTACATGTAAAAATTACTGATTTAATTCTGGTTTTCGAGTGTGTTAATCGATAAGTTTAAGGTAAACTTGGCCACATTATTTTCCTTCGTAAGGTAAACATTATGCTCAAACATCTTTTCATGGTTGCCTTTGCTGGGGCCTTAGGAGCTGTTTCTCGATATGGTGTCGTCAATTATATTGGGGGTCGTTATTTCCCTTGGGGAACCATGGCAGTGAATGTCTTTGGTTCTGCTATTATGGGCGTCGCTTTTGTAATTATTATGGAAAAAGGTTTGGTGTCGGCTGACATGAAACCACTTGTTATGACTGGTTTTCTGGGTGCATTTACAACGTATTCGGCTTTTTCATTGGAGGCTTGGCAGCTTCTAGATAGAGGTGAGTTGTTGTCTGCATTCAGCTATATACTTGGAACAACGATTCTTTGCATCTTTGCTCTATTCATTGGCGTGTTGATGGCACGCTCAACTTTATAAACTTAACAATTAAGAATTTGAATTATGTTAGATCCTAAATTAGTCCGCACACAAACTGAAGAAATCGCAAAAAAACTCGCCATCAAAAAATATGAGTTTGATTTATCCTTATTTTCGAGTCTTGAAGAAAAAAGGAAGTCGCTTCAGAGTTTGACCGAAGAACTTCAGAATGAACGTAATACTCGCTCAAAGTTGATTGGCAAAGCAAAATCTTCAGGTGAAGATATTGCACCCTTGATAGCTGAAATGGATGATATCGGGGCGAAACTAGAAGCAGCAAAAGTTGAGTTTAAAGAGCTTCAAGATCAGCTGAATGATTTTTTTGCAGGTATGCCGAACCTTCCAGATGATGCAGTTCCTGCTGGATTGTCTGAAGATGATAATGTTGAGGTTCTTAAATGGGGTGAGCCTAAGGCTTTTGACTTCGACGTTAAAGATCATGTTGCACTAGGTGATCAAGCGAAATTAATGGACTTCGAAACGGCGAGTAAATTAACAGGGTCTCGCTTTGTTGTTCTAAGAAGACAGTTTGCAAGGCTACATCGTGCGCTTGCCCAGTTTATGCTCGATACCCATACGGAGCAAAATGGTTATGAAGAAACCTATTTACCTTATGTGGTAAACAGTGATTCTTTATTTGGAACAGGTCAGTTACCCAAGTTTGAAGAAGATTTATTTAAGCTCTACGCAGATCGAGATTTTTATCTCATTCCCACTGCTGAAGTACCAGCAACCAATATTGTTCGTGATGAGATTATAGACGCTAAAGATTTGCCTATTAAGTTTGTTAGTCATACTCCTTGTTTCAGAAGTGAAGCCGGCTCTTATGGGAGAGATGTTCGCGGTATGATCCGACAGCATCAGTTCGATAAAGTTGAAATGGTACAAATTGTACGTCCAGAAGACTCTGAAGCTGCGCTTGAAGAAATTACCGGACATGCAGAAGGAATTCTACAAAAGCTTGGTTTACCGTATCGAAAAGTTCTCCTTTGTGGTGGTGATCTTGGTTTTTCTGCAGCAAAAACCTACGATCTCGAAGTTTGGTTGCCAGGGCAGAATGCTTACCGTGAAATTTCTTCATGTAGTAATACACGAGATTTCCAAGCACGAAGAATGCAAGCCCGCTGGCGTTCGCCTGAAGAGAAAAAACCTCAACTAGTTCATACCTTAAATGGTTCTGGTTTAGCAGTAGGCCGTACTATGATTGCTGTCATGGAAAACTATCAACAGGCAGATGGTTCTATTAAGGTCCCAGAGGTGCTCGTTCCTTATATGGGCGGTATTGAAGTGATTGAAAACAAGGCTTGATATGGATTTTCTTCCTCTATTTTTTGACCTTAGGCAGAGTACAGCTCTGGTTTTTGGGGATACTGTTGCCGCTTCACGAAAAATTGATGTCTTATTAAAAGCTCATTGTCGGTGTTATTCAATTGCACCGACATGCAATGAGCCTGGTCTGAAAGCGCTTGAAGACAATGACTTGTTTCATCATCTTGATGTCGTTACCGATGAGCTATGGGATAATGCACAGTTAGTTGTTGCAGCATCAGGAGATAGTACGCTCGACGAGCAAATTTCTGAAAAAGCAAAACTACGGAAACTGCCGATTAATGTCGTTAATCGAGCAGATCTGAGTAGCTTTATTTTTCCCTCAATAATTGATCGCTCACCACTTATTGCGGCTGTTTCTAGCAGTGGTGAATTACCAATATTGACTCGCTTAATGAGAAGCCGTCTAGAATCGTCAATTCCACATGCATTTGGTCGTTTAGCAACGATAGCATCTAAATATCGTGATCAAGTTAAAACCTCCTTTAAAGGGATTAACGCTAGGAGACGTTTCTGGGAGAAGCATCTTGAAGGTCAGTTTGCCGATTTGGTTTTTTCTGGTCGTGAGAAAGATGCCGAAGATTTGCTAACTTCTGCTTTAGCTTCTATTGCTTCAGGAGAAATAACCAACGATGGGGAAGTTTACCTTGTTGGTGCTGGTCCGGGAGATCCTGATCTACTAACTTTTAAAGCGCTGCGTTTGATTCGACAGGCAGATGTTGTTCTTTATGACCGTCTTGTATCAGAGCCAATTTTGAAGTTAGTCAGACAAGATGCAGAGTTGATTAATGTCGGAAAAGAACGAGCTAATCATCTAGTTCCTCAAGAATCTATAAATGATTTACTTGTCCGGCATGCAAAGGCGGGTAAGCGCGTGCTTCGTTTAAAAGGTGGTGATCCTTTTATTTTTGGGCGTGGTGGCGAAGAAATCGAAAGTTTGGCTGAAGAGGGTATTAGCTTTCAAGTGGTACCGGGTATTACTGCGGCCTCTGGTTGTTCTGCATATTCGGGCATACCCTTAACGCATCGTGACTATTCACAGTCTGTTCGTTTTATAACAGGTCATTTGAAAAATAATAGTTGTGACTTACCTTGGGCTGAGTTTGTTCAACCTAATCAGACCTTAGTTTTTTATATGGGTTTAATTGGTTTGCCTGTTATTTCGCAATCTCTGATAAAGCATGGCATGCCAGAATCAACGCCAATTGCACTTATATCTAAGGGAACCACGAGAGAGCAGCGAGTCGTAACTGGAACACTTTCGACAATAGTCTCCTTAGTCGAAGCTGCAAAGCTCCAAGCGCCAACGCTGATTATTATTGGTGAAGTTGTTAATTTAAGAGAAAAGTTGAACTGGAAAAGCGAAGCCTAGTTACTACATTATAAAAAGCTAATAAAAAAGGTGGCTGTATTGCCACCTTTTTTATTTCTATCCGATACTTTAACGATTTGGCAAAATATCTTTTAACTTCGTGTGCATTTCACGAATTGATTTTTCTGTCGTTTCCCAATCAATACAAGCGTCTGTAACCGATACGCCGTACTTAAGTTGAGATAGGTCAGACGGAATCGACTGATTACCAAAGTTCAAGTTACTTTCTACCATTAAACCAATAATAGATTTATTGCCATCCAAAATTTGGTTAGCAACATCTTGCATGACTAGTGGTTGAAGGTTGGCATCCTTACTTGAATTTGCATGGCTGCAATCAATCATAATGTTCTTCTTCAAACCAGACTTTTCAAGTTCCTGCTCACATAAAGCAACGTTGACAGAATCATAGTTTGGTTTACCGCCACCACCACGAAGCACAACATGGGAATATGGATTGCCTTTAGTTCGAATTATTGACACTTGGCCTTCGTTATTAATACCCAAAAAATTGTGCGGGTGAGCGACTGAGTTTAATGCATTCATAGCAACACCCAAGCCGCCATCTGTTCCGTTCTTAAAACCAATCGCTACAGATAGGCCACTACTCATTTCACGATGAGTTTGAGACTCTGTCGTTCGAGCGCCAATTGCTGACCAAGAGATAGTGTCTTGTAAGTACTGAGGTGATATTGGGTCAAGAGCCTCTGTCGCTGTTGGTAAACCTATTTCCGAAATGTCTATTAATAACTCGCGTCCAATATGTAAACCTTTTTGAATATCAAAAGAATCATCTAGATGTGGGTCGTTGATTAATCCTTTCCAGCCGACAGTCGTTCTAGGTTTTTCAAAATAAACGCGCATAACTAAGTAGAGGGTATCACTGACTTCATCAGCAAGCGCTTTAAGCTTTAAGGCATATTCTTTAGCAGCTTTAATGTCGTGAATTGAACATGGGCCAATAACAATGAATAAACGATGATCTTTTCTATCAAGAATGTTATTAACCGTTTGTCGACCTTCTGTTACCGTTTTTATGGCTGCTTCAGTTAAGGGTATTTCAGTTTTTAATTGTTCTGGAGTGATCAGAAGTTTTTGTGAAGCAATGTTTACGTTATCAATTTTTTGAGTCATTTGATTCTCTACTTATCTCGTAATAAAGCCATTACATGCTTTCATGAGCCAATGTGATTTAATAATTATAAATTAAGAGTTATGTTGCTGTATTCGTTGCTCTATTGCAATGATTCAACGCAAGTTACAAAGAATTTTTCCTCAAAAATGTATTTTGCGAACTATACTGTTAGTTCAGTTAAAACTTCGAAATGGATGTGTTTGTTTAAATAAGGCATTCATTAATTTTTGTATACGCTTTTTAATTATCTAAGGAAGTTAGTAGTTACCATGAGCAAACTTAAATGGGATGCTTCCTTGCTGCGTTTAGTGACTCAGCATTTACGAGTTCCAGAACTTATTTATCCTTTCGAATTAGCCTCTTCAGATGCGCTTATCGAAAGGAAACAGCAAACTAATTTACTGTTAGAACGATGCAAACTGCATCAGCTTGAACATGAAGAAACACTAGTAAAAGAACTACAAAACGTATTTTCTGGCAAAGGTTCACATACTCAGGCTAACAATTTAGCTTTTTTACTAGATCGTGTTTTTGATGTCTGGTTAAGGAAAAATAATTTCAATCCACGACTTAATATCGTTTTTTCTAAGTGGCGATTTATATTTTATAAGTGCTTACTCTTAACGTATGCAGCAAATCTTGATCAGAATGATATCAAAATACGAGAAAAAGCTTTAGATAGCTTCGCTACCACGCTCGAGTCTATTGCTGAGTACGCTAAAAATTGGAGCCCCATTCCTAAACGGTCACAATCTATTTTGCTGGAACAGTTGGCTGTTATTGAATCTCTGTTCGATGCGCAGCAAGATTTTGATGAACTCTTTATAGAGCACTGCTCAGCAAGTTGGTTTAACTTTCTTGAGAAACAAAAAGAAAAAGTAGAGAAAGTTACCGAGCGTTTAATCGTTTCTGAATCAAAAAAGAATCTATCGCAATTTTGCCATTGGCTAGCCCACCATTATATAAATGTTTTATTTAACAAGCGTCGATTGCCTCGTGTTTTACAGGATTTTTTACAAGAATATTGGGTCCTAGTTGTAGCGAAAAAAATCGAAAATAACTTACCCGACACGCTTGATGGCCGAGAAGCAATTATTGTCGGCTCTTATCATGAAGAGTTAGATTTGCTGTGCAAAAATATAGTAAGAGTATTTTGTCATAAAGGGGAGAGTGGTTTTCAGTTAGCGGATCAAATTATCGAAGACCTTCAGGCAATGGGTGAAGATATAATCCTTCCTTCCAATATATTTATTTCTGAAAGTGATGCGCGCCCCTCAGCTTTCTTTTCAATGGAGGCTGCTTGGGAAGCACTATCGGATGCCTTGTTGGGTTTATTGCAAGGCCAAAATAAAGATGATATTCGTCTATTCACACCTTTAAGTATTCCAGATCAGTTGAAAGAGACTTATGGCAGCACAGAGCAGTTTAAAGCAGGCGTTATTGATTTTTCAGAGTTAAAACTAAGCGTTGGTGATTGGTATATATTAAATGATCAAGGTGAGTCACTGAGTATTAAGCTTATCTCATGTTTTGATCAGTCTCAGCAGTTACTTTTTAGTAATTACTTAGGAATGAAGTCTGCACAATTTAGTTTTCAAAATTTCAAAGATAGATTAAGTGATGGAAGCTTAAAAAAAATGCCAAAAGGTCAGGCATTTTTAGGTGTTTTTGATCAGGCTATTAACGGATTATCTAAAGTAGCGGATAACCAAAAGCAAGCTCGACTAATTGCCGCTGAAAAAGCTAAGGCAGAGGCTGAACGTTTATTGGAAGATAGAAGACAATCTGATGAAATGGCAAATGAGAGAGCTAAAGAAATTGCTCAACATACGCAGAATTTGTTGGCTAAGCGGGCCGATAAACTGAGAGTTGAAAAAGATAATGCCACCTTAGATATTATACGCACATTTAAATTAGGTGCCTGGATTGCAATCCAGCTTCATGATGAAAGTGAACCTCAGCGTTATAAATTAGTAGTTAAGTTGGCGGCAACAGGTAAATATGTGTTTGTAGATCGCCTAGGAGTTAGGCGTCGTGAGTTTTTAGAGGCAGATTTAATGGAGGCAATCCAGTCAAAAAGTGTTGTCATATTAAGTGATGGTGCGGAATTTGAAGATAGTCTTCAGCGGGTGGTTAGTCGATTACGAATGTCAAAGTAATGCGCTTGGTCATATTTTGACTTTATAATAGAAGTGTAAATGTTGAGCTAAATATAATAATAGAGATAGAGAAATGAGCGATAAATTCTATAAAGAATATTTTAATGTTGATGAAAAACGAGAAGAAGCGCGCTTAAATGTTCCGGCTAGTATTTTTATCGAAACAGTCTCACGAGAGCCTGGTTCAAGTCAGGAAGCTAAGGTTGTCGAGTGTGAGTGTGTAGACTTGTCTGCGAATGGCTTGCAAGTTTTAGTTCCAGAGTCATTAAGAAGTGGTGCAATCCATACTTTAATTATCGAATTAAATAATGAGATAAAGGTTTACAGATTAACGGCTGAAGTGAAATGGGTAAAGCCTTATAAGTCAGACTTTCTAACGGGACTTATGCTTTATGATTCAGAAGGAACTGAAATTATTGATTGGAAATTTATGATGTCTAAATTTCTGAATTAGTCATTATCTAATAGAGTTCACTATTAGATAATTACATGCTTTCTTGCTAATAGAGTTAGTCAGCATCTAGTAGTTCTGTTTCTTCAATGTCATCTGTACTTTCTAAAATATCTGAGTTTTCAGTACTTGAAGGAGCGCCGAATAATGCATCTTTATCAAATTCACTTGCTGCATCGTCTATTGAGAAGCTACTAGAACCTAAGGAATCAAGAGAGGGAATTGGTTCATCGTTAATAAAAGCAATTGCATCCGCTGCTGTAATGTCCGCACCTTCTTCCATTAAAGCATGGCCATATAGAGGATAAGTCACTAAAGTCGCATTGCCTAATTCTTTCTGCCATCGCTCAGCATGAGTGAAATCACCCCATGTGTCAGATGCTCCCCACATAACCAAGCTAGGTATACTGATGTCATCAAGGTCCAATAACATACCTTGTTCCATTAACGTTCTCACCATTTTAAGCTGAATCACATTACTGTGATGTGCCCCCTCACTTTGAGTGAGATGCATAAAACGTTGACGATTAGACGGTGTTATTTTATCTGGTTGGCCATAAAAGCGTTCAAGTATGCTAGTTGCAATAGTTGAAGGTTGAAGGTAACGATTAAAAATATCCATGCCAGGGACTGTAACGTAATTCACAATCCAAGGAATGTCTTGCTGAAAGCCCATTGGTGTTATGAGTATTAATTTGTTGAGCTTTTCAGGGTGCTGGTGCGCTGCATACTGCGCTGCTAAGTAGCCACTATAAGAACTTCCAACCAGGGTAAACTTGCGAATATTCAAGTCTTCGATGAAATACTCAAGTGTATGCGAAAGATAATTACTGCTTAGGTTCTCAGGACATGTTACTTCTGGGTCCGAAATACAATGAGGTGAACTGGTAAGGCCCGAGCCTGGTAAATCTAGAGCAATGACTCTGAAGTTTTGGCTAAGCGTATCAATCCATTCATTCCATACATGCATAGATTCCATCTCACCATGCACTAGTACAACAACAGGGCCTTCACCAACATCACGATAGTGAATCATGGTATCAAAGTCATTTTTAATCCACTTAGAGTCAGGGAAGCTATATTTGTTACGAATATACCAATCGGGTAACTCAGAAAAACCAAGAAAACTTGATAAAGAGGTTGATGTTTTTGAGGCGTTTTTTATGTTTGCGCAGCCGCCAATAGTAAGTGCGAACAACACTGTAATTAGAGGTAAGGTAGCGCTTAGGAAAACTTGAAGACGTTTCACTTTATGTATCCATCATATTAATTTAACGCCGTGTAGATTCTCTCTAAAGGAACCAACATAAACGGGTAGTCAAGGGTAACAGTTTGTGACTGAATGTTTCAGTGACACAGTGCTTAAAACCGAATTTGAATTCATTACTCTGTATCTAATGGACCCATGCCGGTGGTATTAAAGCCGCCATCAACAAAGAGTATTTCGCCACTAATGCCACTTGCTAAATCTGAACAAATAAATGCGGCTGCATTTCCAACTTCATCGATGGTGACATTACGTCTTAAAGGCGTTTGTTTTTCATTTTCAGAAAGCATTTTTCTAAAGCTCTTTATACCAGAGGCTGCTAAGGTGCGAATCGGGCCCGCCGAAATAGCATTAACTCGAGTACCTTCCGGGCCAAGACTCGCCGCCATGTATTTAACGTTCGCTTCTAAGCTTGCTTTAGCCAAACCCATTACGTTGTAATTGGGTAAAGTTCTTTCTGCGCCTAAGTAGGTAAGCGTTAACAAAGAACCGTTGCGGCCTTGCATAAGCTTTCTTGAGGCTTTCGCTAGAGCAACAAAGCTATACGAACTAATGTCGTGTGCAATTTTGAAGCCTTCACGCGTTGTGATATCTACATAATCACCATTTAACTCGTGCGCAGGTGCATAACCAACTGAATGGACAATGATATCAATGCCATCCCAAACTTTGGCAATTTCTTCAAATACTGTTTCTATTTCGGAATCGCTCGCGACATCACAAGGAAGAATGATCTTGCTGTTCCACTGCTCACCAAAGGTTTCTACACGCTTTTTAAGCTTTTCATTTTGATAGGTGAGTGCAATTTCAGCACCTTCTCGGTACATGGCGTTTGCGATACCAGTTGCGATAGAAAGTTTACTGGCGATGCCAACAATCAGTACTTTTTTACCTGTTAGAAATCCCATAATGTAGTCTCTATGTTTTTATGTTTAAGCTTAATAGTAATGAAAAACAGAACAGCAATATAGCATGCTATATTGTGTACTTATGAGTAAAAATAAGCCGATTCTAATAAGTTTTTTGTATAGCTTTCTTTTGGTGAATTAAATATATCTTCACATGAATTTTGTTCAATAATTTTACCTTGCTTCATCACCATTACGTGGTGGCTGAGTGCTTTTACTACGGCTAAATCATGACTAATAAAAATATATGCAATACCGTATTTTGCTTGAATGTCTCTCAGTAATTCAATGACTTGAGCTTGCACGGTTCTATCTAATGCTGAAGTTGGTTCATCGAGAATTATTAACTTAGGTTTCAAAACTAGAGCTCGGGCAATAGCTATACGTTGTCTTTGGCCGCCTGAAAACTCATGAGGGAAACGATGACGTGTTTCTGCATCTAGTCCAACTTCCTCTAAAGCATCAATAATGATTTTCTCTCTTCCAATTTTATCCGAAATGCTATGAATCAGTAGGCCTTCTTCGATAATCTGAAAGATAGACATGCGTGGGCTCAAGCTACCGTATGGGTCTTGAAAAACAATCTGCATATCTCGGCGAAAGGGTCTAAATTCCGCTTGATTTAGCCCCTGAATTTCTGTGCCTTCAAAGACAATAGTTCCTGAAGAAGGTAGTAGCTTGAGTAAAGCTAAACCAAAAGTAGTTTTTCCAGAACCACTTTCACCCACAATCCCCAAAGTCTCTCCCGCTTTTAATCGAATCGAAATATCATTAGCGGCTTTTAAATAGTCTGTGGCTTTACCCCAAAAGTTTGTTTTCTTAGGGAACCAAACGTTCACCTTATCGCTCGATAAGATAATGGGACTATTTTCAGGAATTGGGTGAGCTCTGCCTTTGGGGTCAGAATGAATAAGTTTTTCGGTATAGGCTTCTTTGGGCGAATCAAAAATATCTTTGGTTAAACCACTCTCAATCACTTTACCACGGTGCATGACGGCCACTGTATCTGCGTAGTGTTTAACAATATTTAGGTCATGTGAAATTAAAATCACAGACATGCCGAGCTTCTGCTGAAGTGATTTTATTAATTCTAATACCTGTTTTTGAACTGTAACATCTAAGGCCGTTGTAGGTTCATCGGCAATTAATACGTCTGGTTCATTCGCTAAAGCCATAGCAATCATCACTCTTTGCTTTTGGCCGCCTGAAAGTTGGTGTGGATAGGCATCTAAACGTTCTTCCGGGTTAGGGATACCGACTAGTACAAGCAGTTCAATTACTTTATTTCTGACAGCTGCGGGTGTCTTTTTACGTCTCTTTAAGTCTGAAGAAGCAAGAGCAAGCTGTTTATTATGCAAAAGAATGGATTCGCTAATTTGTTTTTCAACAGTATGCAGTGGGTTCAGAGAGGTCATCGGTTCCTGAAAAATCATACCGATTTTAGCGCCCCGAATAGCTCGCATACGAGCATCGCTTATTTTTAATAAATCTTGACCATTAAAGAGGATTTCACCGCTTGGATAAGAGACTT
>CAXBKC010000073.1:0-11617 GCA_963975615.1 uncultured Oleiphilus sp. | reverse complement strand
CCCGATAACTGTTGACCTTTAATGAATTGAACAACACCTACTTTCTGGTTATATCCCATTGCTCGCAGTACCATACCAAAAGCAGAACTACTTTTACCTTTACCGTTACCGGTTAAAAGTATCAGTACACCCTTCTCAATATTTGCTTCGGCAATATGCGAATCCACTGACTCTTTTTGGTTTTGCATTTTCTTTTTATGTGCATCATTCTTATCTTGTTCTGACATAGTCGTAACCTATTTATGATCAATGTGGAAATTTATTCGAGTTAATAAGCTTGCTTAACGAACACTATCTAAGTGCTCACAGACAGTTTTCATACCTTCTAAGGTTCTTACCGAGAAGCGGTGCAATAGATCACCATTTACGTAAAATATTCTGTTATTTTTAACTGCAGGCACTTCTGGCCAATTTTGCCAAAAGTCACCTTCACCTAAACCATGGCCGTGATGTGACGGAATAATAATAACCTCAGGCTGCTCTGCTAGAATATTCTCGATGCTAACTTGAGGGTATTCTCCAATATTTTCATTAAAGATATTGACGCCACCACAACCAACTAACATTTCATTTATCCAACTTTTTGCCGCCATGGCCCTTAAAGGCTCATTCCATAGCTGATAAAAGAAACGAATGGGCGTTTTCTTTGAATACTGTTCCTTTAACGCTGCCAGGCCATTTAGGTATTTATCAGCTTCTGAATTTGCACGATCTGGTACTCCGATTAATTCCCCTAAGCGTCTTATTTCATCCGCTATTTCAGATAATGAGTTGGTCTGTGTTCGATACACATTCAAACCTAAACGCTCTAATTGATCAATGTCATCAAGTTTATTGCCGCCATCCCATGCGATGATGACATCAGGCTTAAGGCTGAGAACCTTTTCAATTTGGATGCCGTTGTAACCACCAATCACCGGTATTAACTTTGCTGCTTCCGGGTAATCAGCAAAACTGGTGGTTGCGACTATTTGATCGCCCGCGCCCAACAAAAAAAGTAGCTCAACTGAGTGAGGTGATAAAGCAATAATTCTTTGTTGCTTGAGCTCTTGTGCAAAAGCACTATTTTGAAAGCACAACAATATGACGAAGATTACTTTTGAAGCTCTTTGAATAAACAACTTATAACTAGTACTGATCAACATATTCAATGGCGCCTTTGTTTTAAAACAAGTAAAAAGAAAATACTACCTATTGCGGCGGTAATCACACCGATCGGCAATTCACTATCTTCCATTAAAGTACGCGCAAGAACATCGACCCACACCATAAAACAGCCACCAAAAATCATACAAGACCATAAAAAGTAACGCTGATAACTATGAAAAATACGGCGAACAATATGTGGAATCATTAAACCAACAAAACCAATACCACCGGTATTTGCAACCAATGTTGCAGTCATAAGAGAACTTAACAACAACATATTGATCCGCAATTTATGGATGTTAACGCCTAAAGCAATAGCGCTCTCATCACCTGCAAGTGCCGTTCGCATTTGTCGGGAGAAACCTAAAAAGATGGTTAGACAAACCAACACTATCACAATGGGTAGCGTGAGGTTTTCCCAGTTTGCTCGGGTAAAGCTTCCCATGGTCCAAAATAATAAAGTTGCTACGGCTTGGGCATCAATATGATACAAAACCAGACTGGTTGCTGAAGCAAACATAAATGAAACCGCGACACCTGCGAGCAACATACGCTCTATTTGCATGCCGTTACCTGCAAACGCAAGCACGAGTACAACCGACAAAGTGCTACCAACAAATGCACCCCCTGTGATGCCAAGCTGCAGCAAGCCTTGTTCCGCTAAAAAAGCGCTTGAGCCTGATAAAGTCGCAATCACAAGGACCGCACCAAAAGATGCACCGGAAGAAATCCCAAATAAATAAGGGTCTGCTAAGGGGTTTCTGGTCACCATTTGCAAAACTGCACCTGATAAAGACAAGCCAGCCCCCGTTAAAAATGCCAGTATCATTCGAGGTAAACGAAGCTCTTCAACAATACGAACATGAATAGCATCAACAGATGAATCAAGGCCCACTAACGAAGCCAGCCATTCAGATAGATCTGAAAATCCAATATCAATTGCACCATAAGCCAGTGAAATAAATATACTCACAAATGCCAAGAGACAAAATACGAGGTATCTATAATGTTTTAATGTGGGTTCAGTCAGCATCATGATAGGCATAAGTAATTCGAGGATGTTGATGAATCGGATGCTGGTCAACAAAAGCCTTAGTGTGAAAAACATCTGCTAACAAGGCTTCTGTTAGTACCTCTTCAGGTTTTCCTAAAGCACACAAGCGGCCTTTATTAAGCACAATAATTTGATCACAAAATGCAGCAGCCAAGTTCAGATCATGAAAGGATGCCAAGACAGTTACATCGAGTTTTTTTACTTTTCGTAAAACCTCAACCTGATAATGTACATCGAGGTGATTAGTTGGTTCATCCATAATTAAAAGCTTGGGCTTTTGTAGCATCGCTCTTGCCAACATCACTCTTTGCTTTTCTCCACCCGATAAATAGCTGTATAAGCGATGCGATAAAGAAGTAAGGTCATTATCCTTTAACACGTTTTGGATCTGCTGTTTGTCTTCTAAAGTATCCCATTCAAAAAGTTTTTTATGGGGCGTTAAACCTAGAGCAACAACTTCATAAACAGATAAACCTAAATGCTCGCTTTGCTCTTGCAGAATAACGGCCATATTTTTGGCATTTTCGTTAGTGCTGCCTTGCCAAACATTCTGACCTTCAAACAAAACTGAACCGGTATCTGGCTTATTAACCCGATAAATACAACGCATTAAACTAGACTTTCCGGCACCGTTTGGGCCAATCAAGCCGACAAAGCTTCCTTTTTTTATCTCGAAGCTGATGTCATCTAATATCTTGGTTTCACTTGCTGACCAAGATATATTCGAAACTTTAAGTAAATCGGAGCCACTCATTATCTATACTTTCTCTGTAGGTGACTTCAAAGCGAGCGGTAATCCTGCAACCACTAAAGATACTTGATCACAGATTTCTGCTAGCGCCTGATGCAACACACCAGCTTTATCACAATAATCTCTAGTTAGCTGTCCCAACGGCATAATCCCCATATTAGTTTCATTTGAGACCAGAACTAACTCGGACGTGCAATTGGAAACTGTCTCCAAAAACTGATTGATCTCAACTTGCATAAAAGCTTCATCTTCCTTCATTAACAAATTAGTCAGCCACAAGGTTAGACAATCTATCAGAATGATTCCTGATGTAGTTTCAGCCGATTTTAATGCTTCTGACAAATATATGGGCTCTTCTATTACTGTCCAAGAGGCCGGTCGCTGCTGTTTATGTTTTTCAATGCGCGACTCCATGCCTGCATCTAATGCTTGCGCTGTTGCAATTAAGCAAGCTTGGTTTTCTTCTAATTCTTTAGCTGCTAGGAACGTTATCAAAAGATTTTCAGCATATCGACTCTTACCCGATTTAACGCCGCCTAGGATTAAGCTTTTCATTGTTTGATTTCGCCATGGGACTTTAGGTTCAATAAGCTTAGCACTTTATCGATATCCATATTTGCTTCAACGGCATCGGCTAGGCGATCTATTTGCTGTTCGCGTATCGCTGAAAAGTCGGGTGTTTGTTGAGACTCTAAACCAGCCCACTCGAGTATTGCCTGCAAAGCATCTGGTTTCTCAAACAAACCATGCCAATAGGTTCCTGCTATATTTCCACAGTCACTGATTGCACCATCAGACACTGTTTCATTATCTAATTGATAATTTAGAAATGCATTTTTACAAGCTTCGCCTGTGGATAAGCCAGTATGGATTTCATATCCAGACACGTCTGTATTTTGAAACGCTAGTCGCCCTTCTCTATTAAACAATTGCTTGTCTTTATCTAATGTCGTTTCAATATTTAATAAGGAAAGTCCATCGCTAGAACCCGCTTCGCCTTCAGAGCCTAATGGGTCATGGATAAAATTACCCAGCATTTGAAAACCGCCACAAATACCAAGTACCTTTCCACCAAAGCGAAGATGCCGCTGAATAGCTTGTTCCCATTTATGCGCTTTTAGAAAGCCTAAATCGGCACGCACAGATTTCGAGCCCGGCAAAATAATTAAATCGGCAGCAGGTATAGCTTCATCCATACGAACATATTGAAAGTTAATATCAGGATGGACTCGTAAAGGATCAAAGTCGGTATGATTACTAATTCGAGGAATAACCGGAACCACAACGGTGAACTTGTGACTCGTAGCTTGAACTTGGTCTTGTGGCAGCGCATCTTCAGCATCTAAGTGCAGTCCATGCAAGTAAGGCAATACACCTAAAACTGGCTTACCCGTATATTCTTCCAACCAATCTAAACCTGATTGAAGTAAAGTGATATCGCCCCGAAAACGGTTGATCACAAAGCCCTTGATACGTGCCTGCTCAGTTTCACTTAGCAAAGCCAGTGTGCCAACTAAATGTGCGAAGACGCCACCACGGTCAATATCTGCTATCAAGATTACTGGGCAATCAACTGCTTCGGCAAAACCCATGTTCGCAATATCACGATCACGCAGATTTATTTCCGCCGGTGAACCCGCGCCTTCAACCATGATCACATCATAACGTTCATCCAAACGCGCATGTGACTCTAGCACCGCATCCATCGCAAGTGTTTTGTATTCATGGTAAGTAGTCGCAGACATATTGCCTTTGACCTTACCGTGAATAATCACTTGCGCCCCGATATCCGTTTCTGGCTTGAGCAAAATCGGATTCATATCATTACTAGCTTGCAAGCCAGAAGCAATTGCTTGCAAAGCTTGAGCACGACCAATCTCTCCACCCTCAACTGTTACAGCGCTATTTAGCGCCATATTTTGAGGTTTAAAGGGAACGACTTTGATATTTCTGCGCAGAAGACAACGACACAAGGCAGCAACAAGCGTGCTTTTACCGGCATCCGAGGTAGTGCCTTGTATCATTAGTGTGGTCATAAATGTTTCACATGTATTTACCCTAAAGAATATAATTCTTTAGGGTAAATTTGCCTAACAAAACTAGTTAACAGCGTATCTAAGTGTTAAGTAGAAGCCTCTACCTGGCTGGTTATAGAATTGTGCTGTTTCGTAAGAGCTATCGAATACATTTTCCACTCGTCCTTGAAGTAAAAGCTCTTCACTCAATTCATATTGAGCTTTTAAATCGAGCGTTTTGTATGCTTTTAATTTCTTATTATTTGCTGCGTCATCATAACGAGTACCCGCATGAACTAAAGAAGCACCTGCTGACCATTGATTGGCTAGGTAATCTAAATTAACGCTACCACTTTTTTTTGGGCGTCTTGCTAACAAATTACCATCATAAATACCCATTGATTCGTTAATAGGTGAAATAAGAGATAAATCAACACCTAAAACCCAGCTACTATTTAACTTCTGGTTTAACTCGACTTCAACACCTCTAATACTAGCCTTGTCTACATTTAGCTGATTGAATGAAGAATCGTAACCAATCAGTTCATCAATCTTGGTTGAAAAGTAAGTAAGCGACCAGCTAGTAGAGTTTTGCTCACCTCTTAAGCCTGCTTCGAAGGTGGATGATTCTTCAGGGTTTAGAGTAGGTTCACCAAAACCAGGATAATAAAGTTCATTGAAACTAGGTAATTTGAAAGCGGTACCGTACGACATAAATACCCGTACACCTCTTGCTAACTGATAGGCGTAGCCTAAACCACCGGTAAATGCATCTTTAACGCCATCATTAAGATCATAACGCGCGCTAAACTCAAAATCATGCTTGCTCAAGGTAATAAGGTATTGAGCAAAAGCACTATAAGTTTCACGTTCGGTATCGTCATAGATTAAAGAAGAAGTCACTTCATCCTTTTGATAATCGAAACCATAAGTCATGACATCTCTATCAAATAAAACTATATTCGTTTGAAGGCTGGCATTTTCTCGTACGGTGTCAAAAGTAGAGGCATAAATACCGCCTATAAAACTATCCGATTTATCTTCCGCCTGAGAATAGCTTAAACTTAAATCTGAATCTTTGGTTAACTGTAGAACACCATTCAAGCCTATAACACGCTGTTCAGAATCGGAGTTATCTTGAAAGTTCCCATCGAAATCTGATTCAGAATTTGATCTTAAGCCCATTAAGGAAATCTCAGAGCCTGCATCTGTTCGATATCCTAAACGCATGCTTCCTGCTAAGTTGTCGTAACCATCTGAATCTGATTGATTGGCGAAACATCCACCAAATTGAGTAGCAGCTTCTGCTCGGCAAGAATCTATACCACCTGTTTTTTCACCTTCTACAGAGAGATTATAAAATGCATTTTTGCCACCACCTGCAACACCAACACTCATTTCATAAGTATCATCACTACCTACTGTGACATGAGAGCTTAGGCTAGTTTTTCCGCCACCTTTTTTAGTGAATATCTGAATAACGCCACCTAAGGCTTCAGAGCCATACAAACTTGAACGTGGTCCACGAACGACTTCAATTCGCTCAATCTGCTCTAAGGGTAGGTTTTGAAAAGCCACAGTCCCAGATGTTGCTGAACCAATTTTTACACCATCTACAATGACAAGCACGTGGTCAGAGTTTGTGCCACGCAGAAAAAGCGACGAGTTACTTCCCCGGCCACCATTTTGAGCAAAATGAACGCCCACGGTTCCTCTTAATAAATCTGGAATAGATCGAGCCTGGCTTTTAACAATCTCTTCTCTGGTTATTACTTTTACACTAGAAATAGAATCATTAACTGTGCGAGATGTCCTATTTGCAGTTACAACAACCGTTTCATGCTGATACGATTCTGTGTTGTTAAGTTGCTCTTCATTTGAATGAATAAGATCAGTTGCTGACAAAGCACTTGAAGCAAACACAAATAGAAAAGGAATAGATTTTGGTATGATTTTAAAGGACATAAAAGCTCCGATTAGCGCCCACCCGCGCGAGAATATTTGTGTCATATAGGGGATGGGGGAGCAAAGACCAATACAGCAAAGGCTAGAGTGATAATCTCCCACACAGCCCTCCGCTATGACGGTTAATCGCTTCAGGCCGGTCTCCGGGCTCATGAGTTAGTTGAATATCAACCGGCCTTTAGCGCCTTCCCATGTTTTTACACAGTGGCATTTGCTAAAGGTTGACTCATTTACCGTTGCGGGGGCAGCATAGGAATTGTTTTATAAGTGCAAACTTATAAACTCACCAATTTCCCGTTTCATTCAGAATTCTGATCGAATTCGAATACCTGTAACGCGGGGCCAATTTAAGGTTGGAAAGGAGAAATGTCAAGTTCAAAATTAGTCTGAACTAGGCAAGTGCTATCTATTTGCAATATTAAATGTGATGGGTACTTCGATGTAGCTTGATTTAGAAAGATCAGACTCATCTTCCAAAGGAGTGAAATGCCAAGACGTTCTAACCGTTTCATAGGCCTCAAAATTCAGTACACCATAATCTGTACTTTTGACGAAGGTTAAGTGCTCAATAGAGCCATCAGGATTAACATGAACACCTAGCACAACCTGCCCTTGCCATCCCCTTTTTACTGCTAAGCTTGGGTAGCTTGGCTTAGGATTATTATTCGAACCAATTTCATAACGCTTAGTTTGAGACCCGTCTTGGCTCGCTACACTTGATTGTAATGACTGATTTTGAGCTATGCTGTGTGTTTTAAAGTTCTCCCGTACAGCTACATTTGTGCTGTGCTTTTTATGCACCTCAGTTACATTTTTTTCACGCTTTACAGGCGTGGCCTTTGTTATAGTTTCATTTATAGGGGTTGTAGGTTTAGCTGTTCGTGGAATATCAATCTGTGTAGCCATCTCTACTGATCGTTTTGTTGCTACTACCTTCGGTGCACGAATAGACTTGAGCTCATGTTTAGGGCTTACTTCTGGAGTCACTTTCTGAGATGTATTTTGTATTATTTTTTGAGTGATATTGACAGCTGAGTTGGCTGACTTGTGCATAGCTACACTTATCCTAGAGGTCGAGCCAGACTGAGTAACCCTAGCATCTTGCTGTACAAACAATACAAACAAGCCATGCACCATCAAAGATATGCCCAAAGCAAGAATAATAAAATAGGATGACTTAGCTGATCGATGATATAGCTGCAAAAACATGGCACACACTATTAGATGAAAAGGACTTCTTGTGAAAGAAACGCGACCTATCATACCAATATTTATTTAATCTCAAAATTAAATCTGAAGTTCCATCTAACTAATCAGACCAATCAAACTAATTTTGTCTCTCTTATTCATCGATTTAATGTGATATTCACGTTTTGAAGCATCTGATCGAGAGTTATATTTTTCTAGGTAAACCACCTCGCTTGGTTTATGACCCCTAAAAAATTTAGCTCCCTTCGTGCCTAAACCATGATAAACGTCACAATGCTCCTTGAAACGCCTCTCAACATTTACGGTAATCCCTGTGTACAATTTGTCACAAGAAGTATTAATAATATATACAAACCAATAATTATCATTATTCATAGAAATAAGCCCAAACTTAGAAAGCAATTGTAAAACAATGTTAATTGTTGATTTATATAGACTTTTGTTAATGCAAGGTTACAAAAATAAGCCTAATATAAACGTAACAGTTCGATAAGTAAGTGTAAGAGGATTTTAAAATGATGAGCTTTAATATTTCAAATCTATGGCAAAACAAACAAAAAAACCATACCCGAAAGCATAAATTGATGCATTCTTCATCAAGCAAACCTAGATCTGTTAAAGATGAGTGGGCTATGTCAGCAGAAGACGCGTTACGAATTCCTTATGCCGGAAACAAATAATACTCCGCGTATTAATTCAATTAATTAAACACGCCTTTTCATTTCTAATTCAACTTGAGACATGAGCCCGCTCGCCCTATAATGCCTGCTTATTCACTTAGCTGGCGACTCACATGTCTGAAGAACAAGATGTTATTAATTTTAACCGTTTAACATGGCATAGCCGTAGAGGTATGCTTGAATTAGACGTTCTTCTGATTCCTTTTCTAAATGATGTTTTTCGTGGCCTTTCGAAAGAAGATCAACAGCGATATAAGAAATTATTAGATTGCGAAGATCCTGACCTGTTTAGCTGGTTTATGCGCAACTCTGTCCCTACCGACCCAGATCATCTCTATATGGTGAATATGATTTTAAATCGTGTTCAGCCAAGCTAATCTCGAATTAAAGCCAAGCATTAGAGTTGCGATACTATTATCTATACCTTGTATTGCCACTCTTATACTTATTTTGGTTGCTCAAATTCCTTTTATAATTTTAATAATACTAGTTTGCTTACACCTGACCTTAAGCTACAAATTCATTTCTAAATTTGCCTTATTAAACACTCCGTCTTCGATTAAAGTCGTACAGATAATTCAACAACACATCTTTTTAGAGGATAAGAGCGGTCAACGTTATCTTGCAACACCGCTAGCTAAAAATATAATACACCCAACATTTAGCTTACTTAGCTTTGACTGTATAAAAACCAATAATTTAACAGCTCAAGGTGACGAGATTGAAGATGAATTTAAACTCTACCCGGAGTCAAACTCCGAAATCATGCATACTGACACCATTAATAAAAATACAGACTTACTTCCGTATAAGCTAATTAACCTTGTACACGATTATATAAGTACAACATTCCTTTGTAATAACAGACGACACCTATTTATTTGTAGGTATAATGCAGTCAATTCAAGTGCATTCAGACGAGTACGTGTGTGGCTAAGATTTAAAGCCTAGCACTCATTTCTCGGTCAAAATTCTTTCAAGCTAATGAAATCGCACTGTAAACCAAACTTTCCTATGTATGGTAATAAGATGAATTTATTCAGCACACAGCTAAGCAAGCGCTTTATTTCTATCACGGGTCCAGATGCAACTAAATTCCTCCAAGGTCAAACATCCTGCGACCTAAATGAGCTAACTGTAGATAATTTTTCCTACAGCACTCTCAACACCCCAAAAGGCCGTATGTATTGCCTTTTTAAAGTCTTAAAAACTGAACATGGGTTTTTGCTTTCAATGGATGAAAGCTTATTAGAATCTACACTCCAAAAACTGAGCAAATATGCTGCATTCTTCAAGTGCGAGCTGCAAGAAGACGTATCCTTTGAAGCATTCGGCATTACTAGTGACCATGAAAAAAACTATCATGATTTTCTCGCCTCGATACCACTAGGCAAAAAAGCAATGTCTTCCTGTGTAAAAGAAGGTCATGCTTACTTCTTAAATATATCATCTCAAAACAAGCTAGCTGAAACTTGGCTTAAAAAGAATTCTTCGCAGCCACAGTGTTTAGATCAAAGTAAATCGATGACTTTGGATCACTGGTTTGCCTTGGAAGCAGCAGCTGGTATTCCAGAACTATATATTTCAAGCCAAGAAGAGTTCGTTTTACAATCGCTCAATCTTCATCACCTTGGTGGTGTCAGCTTTAAAAAAGGCTGTTATACAGGGCAAGAAATCATTGCAAGAATGAAATTCCTCGGCAAACAAAAGAAACAAGCCTATCTATTGCATTCCGAGCATCAACTAATTCAGCCCCCCTTAACACCTGTTTACGATAAAGACGGCGCTAAGCGTGGCACAATAATACGCTCCCATTGGTCAGAACACACAGGATCCATCGCACTCTGTATACTGCCTATAGAGGCGGCTTTAGGCTACGAAAAAGTATTCTTTAGTAAAGATTTGGAAATTCCTTTCTCTGTAAAAGAGATCAATTATAGTGAATTCGAAACTTAGTCATTTTTAAACTTTAAAAAACAAAATATTAGAAGATCTGCTATAACTAATGAGTACTGAAAGTAAAAATTTACCTTATATTGAGGCGTTCATGTCAGATATTGGTCAAAAAATTAAAGAAGAGATTCTGAAAGCAATTGAAAACGATACTATTGTTCTCCCTACATTGCCTGAAATTGCTCTCGACGTTAAGAAAATTACTGAAGATGAAGATTCTGGTCTTTTCGACTTAATTGAAGTTATAAATAAAGATACCGCGCTCTCTGCGCGCTTACTAAAAGTCAGCAACAGCCCTTTATTCCGTGCTGCAAATGAAATTACCAACCTAAATATGGCTGTAAATCGTTTAGGCATGCAATATACAAGTAATCTTGCAACTGGCTTAGTGATGGAGCAAATGTTTCAAGCCACGTCAGAAATGATAGATAAGCGAATGCGCCAGACTTGGCAGAAAAGCACCGAAATTGCGGGTATTTGTAACGTTCTAGCACGTCAGCATTCACATTTAGCGGCAGGTCAAGCAACCTTAGCAGGCTTAGTTTTTGCGATTGGCGCATTACCTGTGTTGAAATATGTCGAAGATAATGAAATACAAATAAGCAGTGTTGTTCTCGACAACGTACTAGATGAATTACAGCCTGTTATCGGTGAAAAAATTCTAGAAAAATGGGACTTTCCTAAAGACCTCAGACCCGTTCCTCGCGATTGCATTAACTTCACCAGAAAAGCACCAAAATCAGATTATTCTGACTTAGTTACCGTCGCTTTACTACAATCTTATGCTGGTACAGATCATGATTACGCATCATTAGACTGGAACCATGTAACAGCCTTTGAA